>NZ_JAKKRS010000013.1:0-160258 GCF_025654025.1 Shewanella sp. SM55
TCTCAGAACAGCTAGGGATCGTCGCCTTGGTGAGCCATTACCTCACCAACTAGCTAATCCCACCTAGGTTCATCCAATCGCGGAAGGCCCGAAGGTCCCCTCCTTTCCCCCGTAGGGCGTATGCGGTATTAGCAGTCGTTTCCAACTGTTATCCCCCTCGACTGGGCAGATCCCTAGGCATTACTCACCCGTCCGCCGCTCGCCGCCTCAGGAGTAAACYCCCTTGCGCTGCCGCTCGACTTGCATGTGTTAGGCCTGCCGCCAGCGTTCAATCTGAGCCATGATCAAACTCTTCAATTAAAGTTTTGTTGCTTCCGTCTTACGACTTCAGCGGCTCAATGAATTCTGATTTTTTGTTCCCACTTAAAAGCAGAAACAAACTGTACATATTACTATGAACACTCATTGTTACATTGATTTAAATTTTTGACTGCCAACCCAGAGGTTAAGCAGTTTCGATTAACTCAACACCTGTGAGTGTCCACACAGATTTGCTTGATAAATTGTTAAAGAGCGTTGACCACACACTGAGTTTTCAGCGGGTCAGGGCTGCGTATTCTACGCATTCCCGTTAATGCGTCAAGTAGTTTTTTCAACTTTCTCAACGCTCATCGTTTAGCTCGCTAATCGATGAACTGCTTGGCTTTCTTTGCTTAACTTGCGTTACGCTGTCTGCCGTGTCAGTGGATGCGCATTATAGGGAGATTGAGAAAGTCCGCAAGGGCTTTTTATCGATCATTGAATCGCACGTCGATATTTTAAACGTTATGTCCATTTTTTAGCTTATAAGCTCTATTTATCGGAGATACGTAAGGTTTTTTATCTAATAATTGATAATTCACGCTCAATATTTCAGCAATGGTCTAGTGTAAAAGTAAATAATTCATTACCATATACTTGCTGTTAACAGTTATTTATCAATTTCCCATTCATCAGAGAGCATTCTTATGCAAAAGTCATTTCTTATTGTCTTGATTGTCGCCATTATTGGCGCAGTAGCACTATCTCAGTTCGCAACGCCATTATCAGCTATTGCTTTTGTCGCTGGCGCTATCATTGCAAGTCTTGTTTTTAAATTTGTTCCAGAGACTTCATCATCTCATGCTTCAGAAGAACAATATGTTGGCCCTACAATGACCTTATATGTAGGTAACCTGCCTTATCGTGTTCATGAGGGTGAAGTAAAAGTACTATTTGGCGAATTTGGTCCAGTAAACTCTGTGCGTTTAGTCAGAGATCGTAAAACGGGTCGTCGTAAAGGTTTTGGTTTTGTGGAAATGTCAGAATCAGGCGCTCAGAAAGCCATGGTTAAACTGAATGACTATAGTTTCCAAGAAAGAACCTTAAAAGTAAGAGAAGCAAAAACACAAGATTCGGAAGCTGCCGACCGTACAGGGACAGACGAGTAGCATCACCGCTTAAACTGTTTTGCTTTATTTTGTAATTTAGTTGGTTGTGGTGATTCGTTCGATAGTTGAAAAGCCACAATCAATTAATGTTGTTGTTAACCCTTCGCTGATTCCCACCTTAGTATAGAAAGCTTGCATCACCGACTCCCTTACAGCTTCTCTCTCATCTGTTACTCTGTGCTCTTCCACAATAAGATTCTGTTGCGTTAAAAGAGTGACAACTCGCTTAGCAATAGCAGCGCCAGAATCCATTAGTTTTACGCCCGCACCGAGCACTTGTTGTAATTCAGCTTTGATCATAGGGAAATGAGTGCAACCTAGTACGAGAACATCCAATTGTGCGGCAACGACTGGTGCGAGTAACTGTGCCAATCTATGCATATCCAACATTCCAGTCGCCACTTTTTGTTCTGCCATCATCACTAATTCAGAGCAACCAAAGAGTTCGACATGGCAATCATCAGCAAATTGGCTGATGAGTTCATGGGTATAATGACGCTTAACTGTGCCTGGTGTAGCCAAGAGTCCAATACGTTTACTCTTAGACATTAGAGCGGCGGGTTTAATGGCGGGGACAACACCTACGACAGGGACTGTAAGATGTGCACGTAATGCCGGTAACACAACAGTACTTGCAGTATTGCAGGCAACGACCACTATCATTGCATTGGTACGAACCACTAGATCGCATACTAATTCGACACAGCCAGAAATTAATACCTGCTCTTCCAACTCACCATAGGGCAACCTAGCGTTATCGAAAAGATAGCAATAGTCGCTATGGGGCAAACTCTTACGGATTTCAGCCAGTACAGATAGGCCACCAATCCCAGAATCAAACACTAATATAGGTCGCGACAAGCGAATCTCCAGTTTCGGATATATAAATAAACTATACAGATTGGACGCATTAACGATTCGATGGCTGCTTTACCGACGGAATCCAGCCAAATACCATAGAACCACATTCAAGTGCGCGGATTTTCCCATAGCTTTGCGAAAACAGCAAAAGCAAGATACTGGACATTCGTGTCACCTAGTATAATATTTGCGCCCCAATTTACAGCAACGGTGAATCAAACAATGAACTTAGCAGCAATGGACCCTCAGACTTATGATGCGCAGTTAGAACACAAGCGTATCAAGCTAGAACAAGCCTTTGCCCAATTTGAAACACCGAGTGTTGAAGTTTTTGCCTCAGAGCCAGCTAACTACCGTATGCGCGCCGAATTCCGCATCTGGCATGATGGTGACGACTTATACTATTACATGTTCGATAAAGTATTGAATGAGAAAGTACGTTGCGATCAATACTTACCAGCTAGCGTACTCATCAATCAAATGATGTCGGCCTTAATCGCCGAGCTGAAACCGAATCCGAGTCTAAGGCACAAATTGTTCCAAGTGGATTTTTTGTCGACCTTAAGCGGCGAGATTTTAGTGTCTTTGCTTTATCACAGGCAGCTTGATGACCAATGGCGCGCCGATGCGGCAGCACTGAAAGCCAAGTTAAGTAGCCAGTTTAACGTCAACATCATCGGCCGTGCCCGTAAGCAAAAAATCGATTTAGATAAAGACTTTGTGGTTGAGTCATTACAAGTAAATGATAAAACCTTCTTATATAAGCAAATCGAGAACAGCTTTACTCAACCGAATGCCAAAGTTTCCGTAAAAATGCTGGAGTGGGCTATCGATGCGACTCAAAACAGTAAGGGGGATTTACTCGAGCTCTACTGTGGTAATGGCAACTTTTCTATCGCACTGGCGCAAAACTTTAATCGCGTATTGGCAACCGAACTCGCTAAGCCTTCAGTCGATGCGGCGCAATACAATATCGAAGTGAATGGTATTGGTAATCTGCAGATTATTCGTATGTCAGCCGAAGACTTTAGCGATGCCATGGCGAAGAAACGCAGCTTTAGACGTTTAGAAGGTATCGATCTTGACAGCTATGTTTGCAACACCATTTTTGTTGACCCACCACGCGCGGGGATTGATCCTGATACGCTGGCGTTAGTCCAAGGTTATGAGCGGATTTTGTATATTTCCTGCAACCCTGAAACCTTAAAAGATAACCTGCAACAACTGAACGAAACCCATAGAGTGACCCGCTTTGCCTTGTTTGATCAGTTCCCTTACACAGATCACATGGAAACGGGTGTACTACTCGAGCGTCGTTAATCACTTCAGATACACTGAGCTCGACTGCATAACACTTAAACGTAAATTCGCTAAAAATAATGGAGCCTTAGGCTCCATTATTTTAGTAAATCTGCATCTCACTCAGATTAGCGGTGTTCAACCTTATGCTGCAAAGCCTCGGCGCCTTTGGCGACCATGCGCAATTGCATGACTAATTGATCGGCAAGAATTTTGCGGTCAGCCCGTTTCATATCTAATGCTGAAGCGCCGGCATTAAACACCAGTGTCACTAAAGCTTCGGCCTGTGCACGAGCTAATAACGGGGTTCGGCCCGCTTTCGCTTCGGTATAGTGAGCCAACTCAGAAATAAAATGTTCAATTTCGCGGGCAACCGCCGCACGGAACGCTGCGGAGGTTCCAGAGCGTTCATGCAATAAAATACGGAATACGTTTGGATTAGAATCAAGCACTTCCATAAAGGTATCAACGGAAATACGGATCACACTGCCACCCACTTCAGCTCGCTGACGGCCTTTACGCATCATCTGCCTTAGGGTTAACCCGCCCTCATCCACCATAGTAAGACCAAGTTCATTCATATCTTTAAAATGGCGATAAAAAGATGTCGGCGCGATATTAGCTTCCCGAGCAACCTCTCGCAAACTCAGACTTGAGAAACTGCGCTCAGCACTTAGCTGATTAAAGGCCGCATCGACTAAAGCTCTGCGAGTTTTCTCTTTTTGCTGTGCTCGAATACCCATTCTTAAATCCGCTAACTGAATGTAATAACGCGATAATACCGCTTTTAGGCATTAAACACAGCCCCATCGTCCTTGACCAAACAATATAGCTAAGCTAAATTAGCTTACAGATGTACGCTCAAAAGCGAATTTTGGAAACCTATAATGAAAAAACCCCCTATCATCTGGCTTAATGTCAGTCTGTTTGCCATCACTTTCCTCAGTGCGGTAATTTTAGTTCCATGGCGCGGTATTGTTCATGGCTATGGTGCCAGTGAATGGATCGCTTTTATTGTTTTAGCCTTTGCCAGTGGCCTGTCAATCACCGCAGGTTATCACAGACTCTGGTCACACAAGGCCTATAAAGCCCATCCGGCGGTGCGTTTTATATATGCCCTTGGTGGTGCTTTAGCATTACAAAACAGTGCATTGCACTGGGCATCTGATCACAGAGTCCACCACAAGCACGTAGATGATAACGACAAGGACCCGTACTCTGCCAAAATGGGATTCTGGTACAGCCATATCGGTTGGATGCTGCGTGAGTATCAGTCGCAACGCTATCACGATTATCAAAATGTGCGTGATCTGCAAAATGACCGTATTGTCATGTGGCAACACAAACATTACCTCGCACTCGTTTTGCTGATGAACATTGGGCTGCCTGCACTGCTTGGTTGGCTCAATGGTGACGTGCTGTCGATGTTATTGATGGCGGGTTTACTGCGTTTAGTGGTGGTGCATCACTGCACTTTCTTTATCAACTCTTTAGCCCACGTGTGGGGCAGCCAGCCTTATACCGATAAGAATACCGCCCGCGATAATGGCTTCTTGGCCATGTTGACCTACGGTGAGGGTTATCATAATTTCCATCATATTTTCGAAAATGATTATCGTAATGGCATTAAATGGTGGCACTACGATCCAACCAAATGGTTGATTAAGTCATTATCTTGGTTGGGATTAGCTAAGGATTTGCGTACGAGTCCACAGGAACGTATCGAGAGCGCACGCTTACAGATGCAGTTATTACGTACCAAGCGGAAGGTTAATAACCTGCCTAATGCCGATGAAATTATTGAAAAAATCCAAGCAGAGTATGAGTTATTAAAGCTACACTTAATGGATTACTATCAAGCACAGAAAACCTTGCTTGAGGCCAAGCGTAAACAACTTGTCGATCAGCAACTATTGCAACAAGTTGAAGAGCTAAAGGCGCGTTTCTTAGTCCAGCAAAAACATTGGCGCAGCCTGACCGCAACTTATAGCTAAGCCACAATTCTGCCCGAAAGTCATACGGCCACCTTGCATGGTGGCCGTATCTGATTATGATGATGCCTTAATCACTTAAATAGGCTGTTGAGATCATGTCAGATTCCCCAGTTACACTCCCAGAATCAATCAAGCTAACAGAATATAGTCATGGCGCAGGTTGTGGCTGCAAAATATCCCCTAAAGTGCTCAGCACTATCTTAGCCTCGCAATTACCTGTATTTACCGATCCAAATCTGCTGGTTGGCAATCAGAGCCGCGACGATGCTGCAGTGTACAAACTCAATGATGACATAGGCATCATTAGCACTACCGATTTTTTTATGCCAATTGTTGACGATCCATTCACCTTCGGTCGTATCGCAGCGACCAATGCGATCAGTGATATTTATGCCATGGGTGGCACGCCTATTATGGCGATTGCAATTTTAGGTTGGCCAATCAATAAACTACCCGCAGAAATCGCACAGCAAGTGGTCGATGGCGGCAGACAAGCCTGCATGGAAGCGGGGATCATGCTAGCCGGTGGTCATAGCATAGACGCACCCGAACCTATTTTTGGCCTCGCGGTTACCGGACAAATTGCCTTAAGTGATTTAAAACAGAATGATACCGCTAAAGCCGGCGATCGTTTATATCTCACTAAACCTATCGGCATTGGTATTTTAACCACAGCGCAAAAACAGAAAAAACTCCGCGATGAAGATAGCCTCATTGCGGTCAATGCTATGTGTCAACTCAATACTATAGGCGCGACCATTGCAAAAATTAGCGGTGTAAATGCCCTGACCGATGTCACTGGTTTTGGACTGGCAGGACACTTACTCGAAATGTGCCAAGGCGCCAACCTCACTGCGAAGCTTAAATTTGATGCAGTGCCATTGTTACCACGCGCCTTAGATTATTTGGCCTTAGGTTGTGTTCCTGGCGGAACTCACCGTAATTACGACAGTTATGGCGAGAATCTCCCTGAACTCAGCGAGCATCAAAAAGCGATACTGTGCGATCCGCAAACCAGCGGTGGTCTGTTAGTTGCCGTCTCGGCCGCAGCTGAAGCGGAATTAATTGCCCTACTCGATGCGAACCACATAACCCCAATCTGCATTGGGTCACTAGAAACACCGACCACTGCAGCGAATGTGGTGTTGTGCTGATGCCAAGCGCTATTGTAGCCGCAGAGCAATATAGGGAGATCTTTCTCAATCAACATCCGATGATGGATGTGCGAGCGCCCATAGAGTTTACTCGAGGTGCGTTTCCCAACTCGACCAACTTGCCCTTGATGCTGGATAGTGAAAGGGAAAAAGTCGGTACTTGTTATAAGCAATTTGGCCAGCAAGCCGCGATTGCATTAGGTCATTCACTAGTGAATGGTCCCATCAAGCAACAGAGAATCGAGGCTTGGGCTAGCTATGTTAAAGCCAATCCTAATGCTTACCTTTATTGCTTTCGCGGCGGCCTGCGCTCGCAACTCACTCAACAATGGCTCAAAGAAGCGGGTGTAGAAGTCCCTTATATTCAGGGTGGCTATAAGGCCATGCGCCAATATCTGATTGGCGTGATTGAAACGACACCGACTCAGCAACCGTTATTGAGTTTGAGCGGGATGACGGGCTGCGGTAAAACCGATTTTCTACTACAGCGTAAAGAAGCGGTTGATCTTGAAGGAATAGCTAATCACAGAGGCTCTAGTTTTGGAAAGAATATCGGCCCACAGCCAACGCAGATTAACTTTGAAAATCAACTCGCCATTGCCTTGCTACAGCACCAAACAAGTGGCGCGGCGTGTTTACTGCTCGAAGATGAAAGCTTCCTGATTGGGCGCTCGGCACTGCCGCAGACATTTTACAATGCCATGCAAGCCGCTAATGTTTTAGTGCTAGAAGAGTCGGACGATGCGAGGCTCGAACGCTTACGCTATGAGTATGTGCATAAAATGTATAGCGGGTTCTGTGAGCGCCTAGGACCGGAAGCAGGTTTTGCGGCTTTCAGTGAATATCTATTACAGAGTTTAGTGAGTATTCGCAAACGTTTAGGCGGAAAACAACATCAAGAACTGCAAGATTTGATGCAACAAGCCCTCGATCAGCAAATTAACCAGAATGACACTTCGCTGCACTTAGTCTGGATAAACCTGTTATTGCACAAGTATTACGATCCTATGTATCAATACCAATTACAGAAAAAGTCTGAACGTGTTCTTTTTAAAGGCTCACATCAAGCGATGCATGAGTGGTTGGATAGTTATCAAACTCAATAAATTGCCCACGCATAAATGAGATAACCGCGAACATTAGATCCGCGGTTATCACTTCACTTTATTTCATACCTTAACGAATTTAAGACTTGCCCAGCAGGCTCGCCACTTGGACTCTCAAAGATTCCTTATTCGCAAGCTTACCATCGACGGCATCCGTTAAATCCACCGACACCCTTGACCAAAAACGCTTGGGCATTTTAGCCAAGGCATGTCCGCCCTTGTGACTAAAGTAAGAACCCCATAATCCGTGCAGTGCCATAGGAATGACTGGCACTGGATCTCTGGCCAAAATCTTATCAATTCCAGGACGAAAATCGCCAAGTTCACCGTCAGGTGTGAGCCGACCCTCAGGGAAAATACATACCAACTCGTCATTGGCGAGCGCGTCATGAATCGCCTCGAAGGCACGGTTATAGGTCTCTTCACTTTGCTTAGGCGAACAGATAGGGATCACACCTGCATGGCGGAACAAATACTTCAATAGAGGAATTTCGCTGATGGATTTATCCATCACAAAGCGGATTGGCCGTGTCGACGCTCCCATAATAATCAATGCATCCACATAACTCACATGGTTACAGACTATGATGCCAGCCCCTTCCTTTGGAATTTTCTCTCGGCCTGTGACTGTCACTCGATACATAACATGGCTAAGTAAGTAACTGATAAATCGTTGTGTAAATTCTGGTACTTGTGAATAAACATAGAGCGCGACGACAGCATTCATCACGGCAAGCAACAGGAATAACTGTGGAATAGTCCAACCTGCAACGCCCAGCAACAGCATAGATAACAGTGCCGAAACCACCATAAACAATGAGTTCATAATGTTATTGGCGGCAATCGCCTGAGCACATTCACCCTTAGGCGAACGAGATTGAATAAACGCATACAGGGGGACGATGAACAAACCGCCGCTAACGCCAATCATAAAGAAATCTAGCATCACGCGATAATGTTGGGACTCGCCAATAAAGACCTTTAATCCATAGACAAAACCAGCATCCACTGGCGCAGGTGGAATAGCCCAAAGCAAATCGACACCAAAGATAGTTAATCCCAATACCCCAAATGGCAGTAAACCGAGTTCCACATGGCCGTAGGAGAAACGTTCACAAACGAAGGAGCCAACAGCAATCCCGATGGAAAACATGCCTAATAATAATGACACCACAGTCGCACCAGAATGCAAATGCAGCTTAGCAAAGTTAGGAAACTGAGTCAGATAGGTCGCGCCTAAAAACCAAAACCAACTGATAGCGAGGATAGCCATCCAGATTGAAGGCGTTTGACGGGCTTTTTTGATGCTACGCCAAGTGCCCGATAACGGCCTGAAACGTATTTTTTCGATGACGCCCTGCGGGGGTAATGCAGGAATCGCTCGGCTCGATAAATATCCTGCAAAGGCTAATACAGCAACAGTAATCGCCGACCAAAGCGTACCGTTTTCATCAGAAACCAAGATCCCCGCACTCAAAGTGCCCACCAGAATCGAGAGAAAAGTGCCCATCTCAACCCAAGCGTTGCCTGTGACTAACTCGTCCTCTTTCAACGCTTGGGGTAACAAGGAATATTTAACCGGACCGAAGTATGCTGACTGGCTACCCGTTAAAAATAACAGTAATAACATCATCATGTAGCTCTCACTCAGAATCGCAATCGCGGCGCTAAACATGATGATGACTTCGAGTAGTTTCAATCGGCGAATGAGTTTAGCCTTATCCATATTATCGGCGACAACACCCGCATGGGCCGAAAAGAGGAAAAATGGCAAAATAAACACCCCAGCCGCCAAGTTCACAAACATATCGACGCTTATGGGTAGGTCTTTCACTTGGCTAAAAGTCACTAATAACAGCAACACATTTTTATAGATGTTGTCATTTAATGCGCCTAAGCACTGAGTCGCAAAATAGGGTAAAAAACGTTTTGTTAGCAGCATGATAGTTCCTTCTGGTAACCCATTCCTTGTAAATAAGCTTGTACGTGACTCTCGAGTAAATCCTGCAGTGATAATGACTCAGCGAAGAGCTTATTATCGAGTGACAGAGAGGTCAGCCCATGAATTCCACCCCATAATACCCGACTCATACTGAGATGCTGCGCCTGCGTAACCTCGGGAAATAGTTGCGCCAATTCACGCTCAATCAGAGTAAATAACCCCGCAATCAATTGCCCTTGCGATTCGGGCAAGGGTTCAGAATCGAGTAATTGCAGCTCAAAAACCAGCTTAAAAGCTTGGCGCTGCTCATGGGCGAATTGACTATACTCCCAAGCCATTGCAATAATTTTACCTAAACTGTCGGCCGCACGAACACCCGTCAATCGATCGTGCAAAGTCCTAAGCGTTGACTCAGAAACCGCCAGTAATAAATAGTTGTAGCTGCCGAAAATATTGATCAAGGTACTAGGGACATAACCAATTTGGCTGGCCACTTTGCGTAAGCTGAGCCCTATGGCACCTTGATCTATCAGTAACTCAGTTGCCGCTTGTATTGCCATCGCGCGAATTTCATCATGGCTGTGTTCTTTTCGTCTGGCCATAGGTCTCATCCCCCGTTGAATAGCAAGAGACTAACAGTAGTCAAAATAAAAAACAACGTTCAAAATAAGTTTGTTTTACGTACAGAAGAGGGTAAATAATGAAGGATATTATTGAAGATGATGGATAAAGATAGGCACTCGAATTAGACTCCCTCAGCAAGCCGAACTGGATCCGTGGGATGACATCACCTAAAAGAGCATAAAAAACGGCGCGCTCAGTCAGCACACCGTCCATTATTTTGATTTAAAAATCATTCTTAATTCAAAGGTGATTTTTATTTGGGGATAATCTTTGGTTCAAAGATAAGCGCGCGATTTAAGGCCTGCGATAAGTCATCACAACCCTATCTGCGCCATCGCCAAAATAATCGGCCTCAAAAGTTGAATCAATGAAACCTAAATGCTGATATAAGCCATGGGCAGGGTTACTCGGATCAACGGTTAAACACACCCGCTCAACTGACACGGGCAACTCGGCTAAACATTGTTGCATCAAACGCTTGCCGAATCCCTTCCCGCGAGCATTTTCACTCACTGCGACAGATAATATCCACATGCAGCTAGGATCGCTACTCTGGGCACTGAGCAAATAGCCTTGTAGCTGATTATCTGCATCCACGGCCACTAAAAATTGCTCTGGCCAACAATCAAATCCCTGACGGAAGAAAAAATCGGGATAGCTGTGCTCACCAAAAATGGCCTGTTCGAGCTGATAAACTGCGAATAACTCTGACTTTAATACCGGACGTATAGACTGCATTTGAAAATCATTCACCTATTAAAATCTTATCCCACTCTAAGTTGGGTGCGCCAACTACGATGAAGTTAGGGTTTTCTAAGCTCTCGCGCTCATTGTAGGTTAACGGTTGCAGCTCAGTATCCATCAGCTGTCCACCCGCTTCCTCGACGATAATTTGCGCAGCTCCCGTGTCCCACTCACCCGTTGGTCCGACTCGTACATAACAATCAGCACGACCTTCGGCGACAAGACAGCTCTTCAACGCTGCCCCCCCCATCACGACTAACTCGCAGTGTTTGGGATGGTTGAATAGGGTCAACACAGATTGAGGGTCCTGACGGCGACTTACGGCTAATCTTAGGGATACCTTTTCACGGTGCTCAATTTGGCGACTGCTAATACGCACTTCTTGTTTATCCGTGCGCTTGTACGCCCCTAAACCAGCAATAGCGTAATAACACACTTGCGTCATCGGCACATAAACTACACCCATCACGGGACGATTGTGTTCCACCAGCGCAATAATGACTGAAAAATCACCACTGCCGGCGATAAACTCCCCCGTACCATCGAGCGGATCCACCAACCAATAGCGCTTCCAAGATTCACGCACACTCAACGGAATGTCAGCGGCTTCTTCAGATAACACAGGAATATCAGGCGTTAAGGCGGTTAATCGGTCACAAATGATCTTGTTCGCCGCTAAATCTGCGGAAGTGACAGGGGTATTGTCAGACTTCATTTCTCGCTCAAAATTACCTTTGAGATAAATATCACGGATAGTTATCCCTGCATCGGTCGCAATCGCAATAACTTCGTCGATCAACTCTTCTGGCTTCATAACAACTCCAATCGCCTGCTGAGCGAATGTTTTGCAAGCGTGCAAACTCTGAACGCTTAAAAGGAAAAAGATTATTTAAGTTATATACCCAAGCTACCTGAATATACGAGTTTCAGTGCGTTAAATGCCCTTTAAACCCTGCATCTTCTGGATGTTTAGGTATAAATATTTTTGCGCCAAAAACAACGCACTCACACTACGGGATTCAGAAAAATCGACATCATCGAGCAAGGCTTCCCAATCGGCGAGCGCCCAAGGCACCACATCAATTGGCTCGGGCTCATCACCTTCAAGGCGACTCTCATACAGATCTTCTGCAAGAAAAATTTGCATCTTACTAGAGAAATAACCCGGAGCTAGGCTGAGTTCTTTCAGTAAGGTGAGCTTATTCGCTCCAAAGCCAATTTCTTCCTGTAATTCACGATTAGCAGCTTCTATTGCTGTCTCACCGGGATCGATCAAACCTTTTGGGAAACCGAGTTCGTAATTATCAGTTCCTGCAGCATATTCGCGTGCCAGTAGCATTTTCCCTTGATGAATAGGCACTATCATCACAGCGCCACGACTACCGCCTTTCATGCGCTCATATTGGCGCTCTACACCATTGGAGAACTTAAGATGCACTTGCTCAATTTGAAATAATCGGCTTCTCGCGACAACTTCGGTATGCAATATTTCCGGCTTATTCTGCCGTTGCGACATAACTGCCTCTGGATAAAAAAGCGATAAATTAAATAAGGTAAGTGACAATCTTACTATCCTGTCTTTAATCTACAACCTGAATTTATTACATGCTCCTAATGGTAAGCCACAAATCCTTTGCGATATGCATCACAAACCCAGCCCAGCCTTAAGTGAACACCTTCAAAATATTCTCAAATATGATGTTTTTATTGGATAGTAAAAAGGGGCGAATGCCCCTTTTGATATGCTAACGCTTAAAATTGATATCGTAGATTGAGCTGGTAACTGAGGAAATCATTAGGCTCGATATCCACATATTGATATCCCAAACCTACAGACCATGACTCACTAAATTGATAGCTAAAACGCACGCCCGCATACCAATCTGTACCATCAAGCTCTGTAGTTAAACGGCTATTGCCCATAGTGCTACTGATATCCGCTTGCCACCTAAACAACCCGATGGGTACTTCGAACCGCCAAGCTTCATGTTGGAGTAAAGTGAAGCGTAATCCCAGCATGACACCATCGGCCAGAACTGGCGTCACGGCTTTGACCTGCTCATGATATTGCTCAGGGGTGAGACTTGCGCCCTCAATCCTCGCAGTCCCATTACCAAAGTCGGCATAGCCTAATTCGATGGCAACATAGGGAGTCCATTGATAACCGATACTCACACCCAAAGCAGTATCTTTATCATCAACCGATGTTACAAAGCCTGCCCCCGCTTGTGGCTGTAGATCTCGCCTGCTGCTATCAACCTGAGCTTGCCCGACAAATCCCTCGACATACCAGTTATCAGCCGCATTTGCTTGATTAACAGAGCCTACGAGCAACACAGTGCCCAAGACTAATTTATGTAATTCCTTACGGCGAATTAAACCCATTGTAAGAATCAAACCTAATGCCCATAAGGACATACTGCCTCCACCCGACTTGTTATCTATCACCACATCTTGGTATGCCTTAACTGTGATTAACGCTTGCCCAGTTGCTTCGCCGCCCAATCCATCACTAATCTGATAACTCACAGTATCTACTCCATCAAATCCAGTTTTAGGGATATAACGTAGCTTATTAGATTCAACAGAAACCGTTCCTTGCTGCGCGGTTGCGCTGACTAAGGTTAAAACGTTGCCATCGGGATCACTGTCATTACTCAACACATCGAGTAACAAGCTCGTTCTGTCATCTATGGCAGCACTATCGTTCACTGTCGTAGGTGCTGTATTGCCATTAACAATCACAGTCAACTCACTACTCGCAGTACCACCTTTACCATCGGTAATACTATACACCAGCACATCTGTACCGATGAAATCGGTTGCTGGCGTGTAACTTAACTGCTGATTAGCCAAGATAACTACAGTTCCGAACTCGCTGGTGACTTGCGTTACCGTCAAGGCATCACCATCGATATCCGTATCATTGGCGAGCACATCGACATCGAGACTCTGATTCCAAGGTAAAGATGCCGTATCTGAGTTCGCCACAGGTAAATGGTTACCATTGAGTATCACTGACACGCCACTTGGGTCGACGATAGTACGGTTAGCCACACCATCATCATCGTTTGGCCCACCATCTTCTATGGTTAACTGCACACACCAATGGCCTTCAGTTAGTCCAGAAGTCCAACGATTATCTCCAGGAGGAGGGCAGAAACCACGCTCACCTTCACTACTGGCGACACTATTACGCGCATCAATCACAAAATCCTTCCAACCATTTTGGGCTTGATACTTACGATATACCGCATTGGCAGGAACTGGCGAACGTTGTGGTATCACCAGACTGTAACTCTGCCCTTGTTGCGGTAGTCCTGTAGCAATGAAGTCAAAAATCCCCCCCACATTGGCCGCGATACTGTCTTCAGGAACCAGATTAGGTAATAGTTGAATACCACTTTGCTCTTGCATCAGTGCAATATTACCTAAGCGTAAGCACACGCCCGCTTGCCCCTCTGCCAAGAAGTACACAGGCTGCAACTCACCTTCAGGCATCACGTTACAATCATTGATTGCATCCAAGTAATCTGGAATGCCATCGCGGTCTGTATCGGTAAATCCCTCTTGGTTATCAGGGATCAAATCACCGTCGGTATCAGTCCCCGTCAGAGGTGGCAAAGATGGGCGCACAACAATATAAACTTTCTCCGTGGTAGACAGCGCGGGTAAGCCGCTATCCGTCACAGTCAGGCTCACAGGATAAATGCCCGGCAAGACCTCTGTCGGCAAGAAGAACATCCCCGCATCATCGGACTGCAAGTTCAGCGCGCCACTCGACCATACAGATGTCAAAGTATCGTTCATGTTGGCATCGCTAATCTGCGCATGAATATGAACCTCGCCACCATTTTGTGCCACGATCAACTGACGTTCACCCGCTTGAGTCACCTCAAGAGTCACACTCGGGGCAATGTTAGCCTCAGTGATCGACACTTGTGTTTGCTTCTTGCTGCCTAAATTCAAACTTGGATCTAGGCTGATCAACACATCTTCTTCAGCCTCAACTTCCCCATCCTCTATGGTTCTAAAGTGAATATGGGCCAATGTACCTGAAGTAATCTCCACTACCGCATCGACTAAGTCATGATCATTGCTGTCCGCGGAACCTGCAACCGTATAAGGAACTGATATTGGATACTCAGGCGCTACACCGTTTAAGTGAATACTAACAACAACCTCATTACCCTCACCCACGACTTGATCTTTACTCAAGGAAATTAATGGATGCACTTTTACTTTCTGAGCTTTAGTCGCTTTGTTGCCATCACGATCTACGGCTTGCCAGTAAGCAAGGTAACTACCAGGGGCAAAGAATAAACGCTTATCAACCAAAGAAACGGGCAGTGGATGACCATTACGATCAACGGCCTTCGCAAACCCTAGATCCACCCGAGTGAACAAGCCTGTTGCATTAACCTCAACATCACTAGGTACAGTAATAACAGGTAAATTGTCAGCCTCCCCACCTTCTACCAGTAAGTTGACTTTTGCACTTGCGCGCCCTTTCTGACCATCACTAATGGTATAACGAAGTGCGACCGGGCCAACATAAGCTGCAGGGGCAGTAAATATGAGTCCATCAGCAGTAATCTGCACACTACCTATGTCTGCTGCCGCGCCATCGATAGTCAAAGTATCACCGTCCACATCAACATCATTCTCTAGCGCAGCTAGTGTGTATTTATCATCCGCGGTGCTGGCTAGAGTGTAATTATCATCGACAGCTTGTGGGTCATCATTCACTGGCGTGACATTAATGGTGATAGTTGCAGGCTCAGAACTCAGTTCAGCATCCTTAGCAATAAAGCTTATCTGATCTGCACCGTTGAAATCTTTCTCCGGTGTGTATAACCACACAGTTCCATGCTGCTCCAAAGTGCCCGACCCAGGTTGGCTCACCACTTCATAGGTAAGAGGATCACTATCTGCATCCTCCCCAGTAAGCGTGATCATCACAGAGCTATCTTCCTCTAAGGTCACACTTGCACTCGTCGCAACAGGCGCATCGTTAACGTTAGTCACTGTGATACTAAAGCTTTGCTCAGCCGTTAAGCCATCCGTGTCCGTCACTCGTAAGGTGACCGCATGACTGCCCACATCAGCATTGCCAGGCGTGCCACTGAGTAACCCTGTCGCCGCGTTGAAGCTCAACCAGCTTGGTATCGTCACCGCACTAAATGTCAGTACGTCGTCCACATCGACATCTGTAGCGGCAAAGGTATAGCTGTAAACAGCCTCTTGCACTGCGGCCATAGTTGCTGTTGAAGTGATGGTAGGTGCGTCGTTGCTATTAGTGACTGTAATACTAAACGATTGATCTGCTGTTAATCCGTCAGCGTCCGTCACTCGCAGTAACACAGCATGACTACCTACATCCGCATTGCTCGGCGTACCACTGAGTAAACCTGTCACCGAGTTGAAACTCAACCAGCTCGGTTTGGTCACTACACTGAGGGTTAACACAGCACCCACATCTAAGTCTGTAGCTATCACTGTGTAACTGTAAGCTATATCTTGAGTTGCTGTAGTGATGGCTGGAGAGCTAATCACAGGTGCATCGTTGACGTTGGTCACAATAACCATGAAGGATTGGTCAGCCGTTAAGCCATCAGTGTCTGTCACCCTCAGCGTCACAGGGTGAGAACCCACATCAGCATTAGTAGGCGTGCCGCTTAATACACCAGTCGCGACGTTGAAGCTTAGCCAGCTAGGCTTAGTTATCGCGCTTAACGTAAGTACATCGCCCACATCAGCATCCGCAGCCGTAAAGATGTAGCTATACGCTGCATCTTGGGTCGCTGCAGTCATAGCCATAGAACTAATCGTCGGTGCATCGTTGACGTTCGTCACAGTTAAATTAAACGCTGGTAGACTCGCGGATAAAGTGCCATCAGAAACGCTGATAACAATTCCGTTAGTCACACCAACATCTTGATTTAATGGAATACCAGACAACATGCCTGTCGCGGTATTAAACGTTGCCCACGTAGGTTTATTACTAATACTAAAGCTAAGTGTATCTCCCACAGAGTCAGACGCTGTTGGCGTAAACTGGTACGAAGCATCCTGATTAACTATTAATATCGGCGAACCACTAATAGTCGGTGCACCATTTGGCGTCACAGAGTTACTCGCACTTGAAGCATTACCACTTCCCACAGTATTCGCCGCAGTAACACTAAATGTATAGGCCGTACCATTTGAAAGCCCTGTAACTGTAATTGGAGATCCTGCTCCCGAACCCGTAAAACCACCGGGGCTAGATGTCACTGTATAAGCCGTAATTGATGAACCGCCATTAAATATCGGTGCAGTGAAGCTAACAACCGCTTGGCTATCCCCAGCGATTGCGGCTCCTATGGTTGGCGCTCCAGCCACGACAGCATTTACCGCAAAGGTTCTGCTCACCTGTGTAGCAGGTAAATAGCTACTATTACCTGCTTGATCTGCATTAATAGTACAGCTACCTGCCGTAACAAAGGTCAGCGCACCACCGGAGGTAATAGTACAAACGCCCGTAGTGGATGAAGTAAAGACAGGTGTTAAGCCTGAATCAGCTGTAGCCGTTAATGTTGGCGTAGTGCCAAAGTTCTGTGCACTTGGGGCAGCAAAAGTGATGGTCTGGATTGCTGCAGGTGTTATCTGATTGGATGCAACCGATGCAGAGCCAGTACCCGCCACATTATCGGCAGTTACAGTAAAGGTGTACGCTTGGCCATTGGTTAAACCGGTCACCACAATCGGAGATGAACCACCGTGTACAGGAACGACATCCGCCGGGTTTACCGTCACTGTATAACCAGTAATCGCCGAGCCACCAATATTCACTGGGGCAACAAAGGCAACACTGGCCTGGGTATCACCGGCGATTGCAGTCCCTATGGTTGGTGCACCGGGAACTACGGGGCTAACGCTGAAAGACTGGCTCACCTGCGGTGCAGCCAGGAAAGACAAATCGCCCGCCTGATCCGCATTGACCGTACAGGTTCCTGTCGTTATAAAGGTCAACACACCGCCACTGGTAATAGTACAAACACTGGTGGTAGATGAGGTGAAAGTGACAACATAACCACCACCTGCCGATGAGCTTGCGGTCAGCGTTGGCGAAGTACCAAAGTTCCGTGTTCCTGGATTAGCAAAGGTAATCGTCTGTGGTGATGCCGGAATGATCGAGTTGGAAGCTGCCGATGCTGCACCCGTCCCTGCTGAGTTGGTCGCGGTTACCGTAAAAGTATAGGCCACTCCGTTAGTCAACCCAGTCACAGTAATCGGCGAACTGGAACCCGTACCGGTTGCACCACCTGGATTAGCGGTGACGGTGTAACCGCTGGCAATAATCGCAGCCCCACCCGTACTGGCTGGTGCAGTAAATGTCACCGTTGCTTCAGTATCACCTACAGTGGCAGTGCCGATGGTTGGTGCATCAGGAACTATCGCATTCACAGTAAAAGTCTGGGTTACTGTAGTGGCTGCATTCCACGCCGTATTACCAGCCTGAACCGCATCAATAGTACAACTACCGGCAGTCACAAACGTCAAGGTGCCGCCGCTAGTAATAGTACAAACACCAGTTGTGGATGAGGTAAAGCTCACTGCAAGTGCGGATGTTGCACTGGCCGTTGAACTCAAGTCAGGTGCAGTACCAAAGTTTTGTGCACTGGGGTTAGGAAAAGTAATGGTTTGATTACCTTTGGGTGTAGCCGAGTTGGAGGCAACAGAGACAACGCTGTCACCGACCCCATTTGTTGCTTTCACTGTAAAGGTATAGGCAGTACCGTTAGTTAAGCCAGTCACGACAATCGGTGATGTTGTAAAACCATTGCCACCGGCAGTGATATTTCCCGGGTTAGAGGTCACGGTATAACCTGTGATTGCAGAGCCACCATTATTTACAGGGGCCGTAAAGGCTATAGAAACCTGCCCGTCTCCCGCTGTCGCGGTACCAATCGTTGGAGCATCAGATACTGTTGGAATCGCTACTGTGTGGGTTGCCCCACTGGTATAAGCCACAGGACCAGCATTACCCGCCCCATCGACAATATTGGTTGATGCATTGAGGTTTACTTTGATAGTACCGTTGCCAACAATACCACTCACAGTAACCGTGAAACTGGAACCAGACCCGGAGACACTGGCAATAGTGCCATTGGCTGTTCCGGTAATTCCTAACGCAAAGTCGTCGGTTGAAACGCCGGTCACCGATTCATTAAAGGTCACAGTGAAATTCACACTGGTAGCGGCCGCCGTTGGACTCCCGCTTACCACAATGCTGGATACCGAAGGTGCAACACCATCAATAACCAAGGCTTTATTGTTACCTAATGAATTGGCTGCACCCGGTGAAGCCAGGGTCAAGGTCGCGTCATTACCCGCAGCGTCCCTGATAGTTCCCCCGCCCAATGCCAGCGAACTGGTAGCTACATAATCAAGGTCACCGGAAATATCCCCAGCCTGAACGGTATAGTTAAATGTCAGCGTAGAGGTGCCACTACCGCTCGCATAGTTGATTGTCCGGTCGGTTGCACCCGTCTCCAATGTTAGTTGTGGAGTGCCGGTCACGGTTACGGCTTCACTGAAGTTGACCTGCACATCAATCGAATTCCCCGTGTTATAGGTTCCATTAGCTGTACTGGAATTTACTGATGTCACTGTGGGCACCACGCCATCAATAACCAGCGCTTTATTATTACCCAGTGAATTTGCAGCACCGGGGCTAGCAAGTGTGAGGATGGCATTGTTGCCTGCTGCATCGCGAATAGTACTGCCATTCAAAGCCAGGGCAGTGGTCGTGGTGTAATCCAAATCAGCAGTGACATCACCCGCCTGTACGGTATAGGTAAACGTCAGGGTGCTGCTGTTGGTGCCGCCGGTATAGTTGATCATTCTGTCGGTAGTACCTGTTTCCAGGGTTAATTGCGGAGTGCCGCTGGCCACAATCACGTTTTCACTGAAATTCACCTGGATGCTGATTGGATCACCCACTTTATAGGTGCCATCTGAAGTACTGGAGGTGACGGAAGTTACCGTGGGCGGTGTAGTATCAGGCATGCGTGGGCTGGTAATTTCTATGTCATCTACGGCAATCTGCAAACCAGTATTGACCGTAATTCGAACACCGTATATGCCGTCAAAATCTGTATTACCGGATACACTGAAAGTTCCATAGTTGTTAAACGGAACACTATTTAAAGTAACTGCAGCCCCCGCCGGAGAAAACGAGCTATCAAGCGCCTGGAGAGTAAAGTTATAGCTTGTCGCAGTAATACTATCTCCACTAGCTACCTTAATTGTCGTGAGATCAAATATTCCTTGATTGGCACGTAATTCGAGCCACTCTGGCGTATAACCGTTAACCGCCCCTATGCGCACAAAAGGAGCGCTGGTAGCACCTGTCATCCCTGTCGTCTGGTTGCGCATGGTAAAGTTCTGTGAACTGGGGTCAGAGTTGTTCTTCGCGTAGATGTCAAAGCCACTACTTAAATGGTTAGTTACGGAGATCAGACCACCAGGAGTCTGACCAGTGGTTGCACCTGCAATAATTCCGTTGCTTATGATTGCATCCCAACCGATAGTGCCGTCAACACCGTTATTTACCAGCGTCGCGAAAGCAGCTCGCGGCGTTAGTAACATCATCACGATGGCAAGCCAAAATAATTTATGCCATTTATTGTGGGAGGTGTTGGCAAATGGTTTGGTCTTATCGAGGTTGGTACGCAACATGGTATTTCCTTGAAAATTCATTAACGATATTTACATTACAAAAATTTCCGAATCGCATTAAGCAGCTCACTTATCGATCCAGGAACTTACCTTCCGCACTCTTTAACCGTTTGCTTTAACAAATTGCACAAGCGCCTGTGCAAACACTCTAAAGAACATTTACACAGATGCTTTTAACTCATACTTTTACTTAATTACGCGATGGGAATATCCCCTCAACCGCAATAATGAAGCTAACACCCAAATAAGGCTGAGCGATTGAAAAGGGAAGACCGTTACCTGTTGCGCCCACAGTAACCGTACCTGCTGGCGTTACAGTACCACCGCCATGAACTCCACCCAAGCTACCTGTAGCACCACTTGCCGGCGCAGTGCTGGTAAATAGCCCATGGAAATCAACAGTATCACCAAGGTTGGTGGCGGCGGTTACGGCAGTTAGATAAGTGGTTGAACCATTGGTGGGATTAGCTAATGCGTTTGCGGATGATGTGCCCACATCAATCGTCGGGGCACCAACCTGGCTGGCACTTCCCTGGAAAACTGCCGAGTGGTTGTGAGTCGGCAACTGGTTGATGGTGAGCGTAGTAGAGGGAGTACCTGCAACTTCTCCCAGAACAACCGCAGGAAGACCAGGCCCTTGCCCTTGCCCTGTCGGCACACGGCCACGTAGATCCGGTAACCCAAAAGTCGCTTGACCATCACCACCATAGGTAGTGCCCAGAATTGCAAAAAGCGCAGAATTTTGCGAAATGGACAATAATTGCCCATTACAAAAGGCCCAACCACGGGGAGCGAAATTCCCAGCGAACATAGAAATTTGACCGATAAATGGATCTGACATTGTTTTTCTCCTTAAAATAACGATTTTGTCTATTTAACGTTTTTCAACGAAATGATTACTCACGACATTTAATCGACAGCGAGTTCCTTTAGCTGATTGCAACATCATCCACATCACACGATGAGAGGACTATCTAGATAACCATAAACCAAAAATAAAATAAGTTGATTACAATTAAACATACATTAAAAATCAACAAACACAATTGCACAAAAATATATCAGTGTGAATTTTCATTCTCCACTTAACGCCATAACATCGACTCGTAGATGCCAGAACAACTCTCGAGCTCAAACCCATGCTGTAGATAAAGCTTTTTAGCTTGAGTATTTTCGCTCTCAACAGATAAACCGACAGGTAAGTGGCGTTTCCTTGCTTCTTGCTTAATGGCCTCTAAAATGACCGAGCCAAAACCTTGTCCTCTCATGCCAGGTATAATAATTAAATCAACAATATGGATTTTATACTCACTGATATCGAGCATCACTTTCCCTACGGCTTGCTGGTGATAAAACAAGATATAAGTGTTGGCATTTGGATATTGTTCCCGATAAGAGGCCTCCTGCAGTCGATATTGTTGATCCAGCATGGTTTCAACGACTTCACAGGGCAAACCAAGTTCATAAAAGAACGTTTTTGTGGAATAAAAAAGCTGCGCCATAAATAGGCTATCGTTTGTATTAGCGGCTTTAACACTCAAGCCTATTGGTAGATTTAACTCACCTAGCATCATGCCTTTTTATCCCAATATAAACGCTGTAAAAGTTGGTTATAGATCATTAATAATTGCTGCCACGATGGGCTTTGAAATTCAAGGAGTGGGACGAGCTCATTTGACACAACAGGTGTAAATAGTTGCCCCTGCTGTTTCGCATCAAAACACCAATGGTGTTGCCAGCGCTCAATCTCACCTTCAGATAATGGCCATCCTAAGATGGTAGAGAATGTTGTGGGTTTAAAATCTTTTAATTGACGATAATCCAGTAGAATAGCTTGAGAAGATTGATGTAAAGCGACAGATAATTGCGCTAAATACTGTAAAACGGTGGTACGAAATTCATCTAAGCTAGGCTCAGTATCCGTATTTTTCATCTGTTGAATATGCAGTTCAGTTAGAAGTAAACTTTTCCCTCCAGCCATATGTCTCCCTGCAACTCTTTGATGAGAAAACATAATATCCTTAGGATTGCGTATCAAGCATAACACTCGGCTCTTAGGGTAAAGTTCGAGTAACATGGGCCAGCAGGCCAGATCCCATGCATTCCACTTGATCACTAACTCACGTTCTCCCAGCCTCAATCGCCCCTGTAGTCTTAAGCATAAATCGACGAGCTGAGGTTTTAGTTCCAAAGGCCAATGGTCATCATGCATAACATCGCTGCATAGCATAGGTTCAGAGAGCACTCGGTAAGTTTCTAGCAGAGCAAAGCTGCTCGACACTAGTGTCGAACCACAACGGGACCAGTGAAAAATCATCAAACTTGGATTTACGATAGGCAAACTTTCGCGTTGGGATAATAGGGGTTCGAGCAAAGTTTTAGGTTGGATAAAACTGGCGAGCAAACAACGACGAGCATCACTGATATCGTCCTCTAAGAAGGGTTTAGATAACCTATGAAATGCCGGAACCCAACTCACCGTTTTATGTTGTGAGTGATAACGACAAGGGAACCAGGCTTGACTGAAGCGATCTAAATCTGGAATAAAGCTATCTTGCTGCAAAGCAATAAATGCGAGCATGTGTTCCAAATTAAGCTCTGGCCAAGCAAGAAAATCCATCATCAGCGCAATAAAATGCTCAACATCATTCGCTTGATGCAGTAAAAACAATGACTCTGGTTGATGTAACAATTGCCAATAGCGTTGCAGTTGTTCTTTAAAATCAACCATTAGGAAGCCATAGGGTAAAAGTTAATGTATTGCACCATACGCGGTAACGTCCCACGATTAGGACTGGCGCCGTGGGGCAAGGCATGGTGCCAAATGATTAAATCGCCCGCTTTAGCCGCTATAGGTTTTACTTGCCAGCGATGCCAATCCTGTTGCTGAAGCTCAATATCGGACTTGTTCTGTTCGAGAAGCCACTCCTCTATCTTGAGATGAAATCCGGGGACACAACAGAATGCGCCTTGTTCCGCACTGGTATCGGTTAAATAAATTAACCCTTGCGTCGCAAACTTAACGGGTAGCTGTAGCGGCATATCCCAGTGCATATCCGGACCGGGGAAATGCCAAGTTGGCGTTTCAGGTGGATTAAAACTGACTCTATCGGTTGTCATAACTAAATCAGTTCGCTGCCACAATTGTTCAAACACTTGACGGATTTTGGGGACTTGTCGATTCGCATCTAGTTGCGGATGGCGAAACAGTTGTAGCATGATTTTCTGCATAAACTCATGAGGTTGATACCAAGTGGTGGGATCTTGTTCATTGGCTCCTAACTGCTGCCAAATAAAATCTCGAGTTGCGGCGCATTGCTCTGCCGTGAGTACTTGCGGGATCACTAAGTAGCCTTCACTTTGCCAAAAATTGAGTTGTGACTCACTGAGTACCGCAGCCGGATTTGAGTCTTCAACCTCCGCTGAATTGAAGTCTTCGACTTCTGGTACTGTGACCGATGGCGTTAATCCATGGGAAATAGCGCCTAATTGCTGATTAATCCCTGCAATATCCGCGGCTGTTAGCTTGGCTATTTGCTGAATGTAAGCGACAAAAGCTGACTGATGATCGTTTTGATATAAAGCTCTTAGACCCGGCTCTAGCCCTATTCCACAAAGATCCAGCAAGGTTTTATCTAAGTGCCATTCATTAGCCAGTTCAGTGAATGACACTCCCCGTTTGCGTAGCTGTATCTTTTGCCAAAGCCGCTGCAAATGATAAATGCCTAAGCAGCTCAGATCGTCACTCGACACAAGCACAGGTTTTTGCTCTATAACATCAAATACAAAATCGGGATGAGTACCCTGCTCATATCGAAAAGCAAGGCATGAGAGTGGCTTAAGACAATGTTCACGTAGATATCGAGGTAACGTGAGTTGAGATTGGTATTCGCTCAGCGTGGAATTACCATAGACTTGAACGGAAGTCGTGAACTTAAGCGTTACCGCACTCGGGCTGAAATCGGGCAATAGTAATGTACCAGCCAAGAAACTGCGGTCTCCACTGGCAAGCAAGCGTGCTGTTTGTAGGTTGAGCGCGAATAACGGCCCTAAATAATGCGTCTCCACAAAATCCTGCACAGTACGACACTCAAGCCAAGCGTCTAACTCAATATTTTGCGGGATGAGCACACCATCATCGGCAAGATACGCCTGTAAATGGGTAAAAATTTGCACTTGCGGCTCCTGTTGCAACAAGTGCTTCATGGTTTCGGAAAGAATCACATCAAACTTTACGACTGTATTTGGCTGCCAAAGCGTGGCATCCGCACAGACACGCTCCACCACACGATCAGCTAAATCAAAGTGTTCAATAAGCTTGGTGACTTTATCTAACGAGGCTTGATGAATGTCGAGCAAGGTCACTTGAATTTGACTCGCAGAAAATAACGGCAGCAGAGGTAATAATAACCAAGCAAAAGGCCCCGTCCCCGCATATAAGATGTTCACAGTCTGCCCGGGATGAGCCTTTAGACGATCTTGTATTGCTTGATAAATCCCTTGTATAAAGACTCGGCCCCGCTCGGGATCTTCGGCACACTGCGCCGCGGTAGTGAGTGACACCGCCTTACCAAAAGGCGTATGGCTCGCCTCAGTATCCAAAAAAGACTCGGGGTGTAACTCCACTGCCGCTATTTGGCATAACTGCTTCAACATGGGATCGATGAGCCGTTTAGACTCCCCTGCTGAGGTTGACAGTAGTAGCGCATTAGCAAAATGCGTTAATACAGCTACATCCAAACTATGCCCTAATTCAAGCTCTGATTTTTGCAGCATCGATTAACTCCCTTAACCAAGTATTGACCTCGCAATCAATCACTAAATTGATCCGCGCATCCTGCCCTTTATTTTCAACCCAATGGACTTGGTCGGCATTGATATACCAAAGCTCTCCGGCCTGCATGGGTACACGTTTATCGTCCACGTAAAAGTTGAGTTGCTCATTCGTTTGCAGTGGCAAATGCAGTCTTGCTTCGCCTTGTTCTAGGCAGAGTCCTTGATCTCTATGGGGTTTGATTTCTGCCCCCGCATGTAAGCGCATCAAACGCACGGATTTCACTGGGCAGGCTAAAGATTGCAGAAAATGGCATAACGCAGGGCTCGATTCGAGTTGAGGCAAATCTTGCCAGTGCTGACCGGTAGAAATTGAGAAGGCTTGCAAGATAGGATGAGCACCGCGATACTCTGCTGCACAGCGTAAGACGAGAACATCCCAACCACCCATATAATCACGCTGATTTACATGGGGTAACCAGTCTTGTTGCAGCAAAGCATTCAACTCTTGCTGTAAACTAAGGGGGTTTGAAACTTGAGCTAATAGGGCAAAAGAACAGATATCCATATCCAACCGCTTAATTTTCAGACTAAAAATAATTAATCATCCAAGACTAGCACAAAGATTTGAGCATACAAGTGACTCGAATCATCGTCATCACTGAGTATTACGCAGTGCAACAATCAATGCTAAGCGTGATTCAGTTTTGCAAAAATAGGAAATACCCATGTTTAACTGGAAGACTATCGATACGGTTCTGCTCGATATGGATGGCACCCTATTGGATTTGCACTTCGACAATCATTTTTGGCTGAATTTAGTACCGCAGGAATTGAGTCGACAACAAGGTGTGAGCCACAACGAAGCGCAGCAATTAGTTGTGAATGCCTATGAGAAAGTCGTAGGCACACTCGATTGGTACTGTCTCGATTATTGGCAGGAGCAACTGCAGCTCGACATTATGGGCTTGCACCGCACTTTAGTGGATCGTATTCAACTGCGCCAAGACAGCATGCCATTTTTAACGGCCTTGGCCTCTGCGGGTAAACGGCGCATCTTAGTGACCAATGCGCATCCCAAGAGTCTTGCCTTAAAGCTTGAACATACCGAGCTGGCCGCAGGGCTCGATGCCATGATCTCCAGCCACGAGACAGGTTACCCTAAGGAACACCCACAATTCTGGCTCACCTTGTTTGAAAAGTTTCAACTTGAGCCAAGTCGCTGTCTCTTTATCGACGACAGCGAAGCCATACTCAAGGCCGCTAAACTTGCTGGCGTGGGCCATCAATTGGGGATTGCTAACCCAGACAGTAAAAAACCAATCAAAGTCTTTCACGATTTCCCCGCGATTACCGACTATCACTCACTACTGACTGATCTAACGCGATAAAAAAGACTATAAAAAAGGCACCTAAGGTGCCTTCGTTTCTATTCATAACGTGTTTTAGGAGCGAACGTTTAATCACAACTCTCGCATTACGGCCTTCACATCTGAGCACTCACATTAAGTTTAAGTGCTCATCTAAAACAGCGCTATAACCCAGGGATCCGCCCCTGATATACCACAGGGAAATAACCATCCGCACCACGCTTACCTAAAATATTCAGCGACTCACGCATATCTTCTGGTTGCTCTGCCGTTTCTTTAATCTTAGCCTCAACCTTCACCATATTGCCTTCATCTAACTGTAAGGTACCAACAATACCAAGCTGGTTCTTGGTTTCATCTGTGGCCAATTGCGCTTTGCCTTCGACACAACTCAGTCCGAGTTCAATATTACCTAGAGGATAGTTACCAAACTGATTCTTAACATTGGTTTGATTCAAAAACAGCTTACCAGACAACTGTTCACACCAAGGCTTACCTTGCTCTAACGTCTCAACCAACAAACTGACTTCACCGGTAATTTCGGTTCTAAAGGGCAGTTTTGCATTGCCGAGTAAAAAACTATCCGGCGCTTCGAAACGTAGCCCCTGCGCACTTAAGCCTCCCATAGACCAAGAAATTAATCCCTTAGCACTGACAGGTGTTGCGCGGCTGCCCACTTGAAAATCAACTTTCACTTTACCTAAAAATAGCGCCCAAGGACTCAGATCCCAACGCACTTGCTCTACCTGACGCTGCGGCATACTTAAGGTTTCTATGCTGCCAGACCAAATACTGCCACTCACACCCGAAACACTGATATTTGCGGGCAATGGGGCTAACGCTATCGCAATCTTAGCGGGGAATAGAACGACTAAAAATATTAAATAAATCAGTACGCCTATGATGACTTTTTTTATCAAACTCACAGCTACACCTTAATTTATTGCGCTAATTGGATACGTCTCACTTTGACATAGCCAGGTACATCGGCCTCAGCCAAATCAACACTTTCGAGTGAAAGTCCTTTCTTCTGTACTAACTCACTCAAATAACCTAACAAGGCATCAAAAGGAACATCGTCCATCCACACTTGGATCTTATCGCCTTGGGGCTGCATGCGAGTAATCACTAACCCATAATTGCCCGCAGTTTGGTTAACTACTGAGCTTAAACTGCCCGACGTAGTTGGCTTAGCACCGTTCTGCTTAAGACTCGCTATTTTATTCGCCGTTTGTTTTACATAGTTCAACGTCTGTTGTTGTGCATTGAGGTTACGTAATGCATCGGCTTCAGCATTGGCAATCGGCGTCCAAACACCCCAATAAAAAATACCAATGACTAAAAATACCGAGCAAAAGCCTACTAACTGCTGCTCGCGCGATGCGAGCCCTTGCCACCAAGTCCGCAAATTATCCATCTTATTTGCTCCTCAAGGCTAAGGTACTGGTGACTTGCTCTTCACCGCTATTCATAGTGCCGCCATCGAGTTGAAAACGACGACCGACAATCTCTTTAAACTTCTCGATCTGCGCGTAATTTTTCGCACTCACTTGCATGCGGATCTCGTTACGAGCGCTTTCGAATCTTAAGCTATTAGGTTTAAGTTCAGGCACTTGCTTAAAGGCATCCTGTAAACCATCGAGCATAGCAAAAAACTCGGCACCACTACCCTGTCCCTGCAATGCACGTAACTGACTTTCCATCTGCGAACGTAGGTTAACAATGCGCGAATTTCCCGGGATCACTTGCTGATAAATGGATTCACTCTGGGCTTTAAGATCGGCAATCTGACCATTGACTTGATGTATAGTCAGCCCTTTATTCACTAAGGCCAGCACACAAGCGATGGCAATAACGATGGCCGCACTTTTCCACATCATCAACTGTTTGCTGTATTCACGCTTCGGCGTGTAAACGCCGCTCAGTAAGTTCACTGGTGCATGCAAAATACCGCGGGCTAACACTAACATAGGTAGCTCAAGTGATTGCGGCTTAAGCTCGACACCCTCAAGTTGCATCTCGGTATAACTGGCGACAGAGACTTCGCCCTGTGCAGGCTTAAGTTGTTCTAACGCAATTGGCAACCAAGGCAGAGGTAAGCTCTGGCCCGAAGCTAATCCGGTACGCAGCAATAGCTCATTGCCAAAATTCATTGCCGCCCATTGGCACTCTTGCAATGGCAAGGCTAAACAGTCAGGCACAATGCGCTTCACTTTTAAACCCGCTTCGGTCAAACAACTCAGCCAAGTCTGCATTTGCTCATGGGCCACAGCGACCACACTTAAGGCATCACCATCACGTGGACCAACAGTAAAATGCATGGCATCGACATCATCGGCTAAGGCTTCTTCGAGCATAAAAGGCAAGGCTTTCAAGGCTTGGCGTTGACCTTTTTCGGGCAAATGCACACTAGTGAGCGTCATTGCCGCTGCGGGCACTAACACATCGACGGGACGATTGCCCGCACGCTCGGTTAAGGTCGACAAACCTTGGGCATTGGCGAGCTCGCCAGAGGCGATAATTTCCTGTTCTTGCTCCGACCAAACGAGCCAAGAGCACGCTTGCTCTGCTGTTCTGCCTAAGCGAATAAATAGCCGTTCACTCACAGTTTTTCTCCACCAGTCCCAGTCAAGAAAGCGTGACTGAGCTCGTTGCTATTATTTTTGTCCACCAGATTCTGCCGGGTGAGCACTTCCATTATTTTTGGCCACCAACATCAAACCCTGACGGGTGAGCACTGCCATTATTTTTGTCCACCAAACTGACGGGTGAGCACTTCCATTTTATTGCCGCCGCTCTTTTTGAGCACACTTTCCATTCTAAATACGGCGTTATCAACCTTCGCCCCCGAGGCCAATAAAAAATATTGGCTATCGATGACAAAGCTCGACTTCATGGCACCTTCCCACTTGATCGATCCCATGGATGAGCTTTCATAAAAATCATCTATCTTGGCAAAGCCATCACTGGGGCGTTGGTTGATGATACTTTCTGCTTCGCCTACCGAAATCTGATTTTCGAGCATGCCAGCCAACAGTGCCGCTTGCTCAACTTCCAAGGTATTCACATTCAGTAATTGCCTGTCATTGCCAGGGATAACGCATACATAGGGCAAGAGTTTCAAATAGATATCTTGGGTGTATCCCATCACTGCCCGTAATTCACTGCGATGATTCATCAGCGTATTGGCTGCACGGTAAGGCACATTTCGCGCTTCATATTCCGCATCTTCGGCACCATAAGGGCTAGCAGTGGTGTCTTCGTCGATATAATCTTTTAAGGTCTGGGTCAGACGGTCCGCACTAAAGTCGTCCATCCCTAAACTCACCAACAAGGCCTTATATTGCTTCGCCGCCAGCGGCAGCTTAGGTTGACTGTTTTCCACCTCTTTCGTGGTCACAGACAAGGCATTTAAGTTAAAACAGGCGCGCATATCAGTGATCTTGCCAGCAATTTCACCGTATTCCGCCGGAAACACAACATCGGCCATGGCCCAATATTGTTGCCTGTGGACCCGACCTTCCGAGTCGTCTAAATCTTGTTTTAAAATCTTCTTCGCCAGTTCTTCGGCAGAAATAGCATACCAATAGGCTTGATCGTACTGGGCCAAGTTCAACGTTCGACGCATGGATAACTGATTACGGCCAGTGATATTTGTCGCGATGATCACCACCATGGCAACTATCAAGAGCACAACTATCAGTGCGACACCGCGCTGTTTAGACCGATATTGGGTTCTCATTCGCGACCCTCGTCTTCAGGGTCACCATCACCTGGATCACCAGAACCGTCACCAGGATCGTTCCCCGAGCCATCATCGACTCCATCTCCATCTTTGTCTTTATCTTTGTTCGTATCGTCAGGATTTTCGTCTTTATTATCGTCATCCTTAGACTTTTCTGGTGCAACAGCACCCAGCGGCAACAAGAACTTACGTTGGATCTTGCCTAAACCTTCAATCTCAATCTCCATGGCGATCGCTTTAGGCAACTTAGTCGCCTCGACTTTGCGCTCCCACTTGTCTTCCATAAAGAAGGAATATTCCACCGACAGCACTTTGTCGATAATCACTGTCTTAATCGGCTCGGCGCCAAATTCAGGCTCAGGATAAGGAAAATACCAGCGTTCCAGCCGCCCTTCATGCACCACATACGCCACCGACTGCAAGCTGCCTCGCGGTAATAAACCGTCGGGATTTAACCAACCTAAACGGTAAAACACTAAGGCTTCTGATTCCGAATCTAAGATATCATTGCCCGTTTGGAAGACGGTCGAACCTCGACCACCTTCGAGTAATCTTGGCGTGCGCGCCACCATTTGGGCGAGATCACGCTCAATCGCACCAAAGCCTTGTTGTAGAGCTTTAAGCCGAGTTGAAAACGCGCGCGTCACTTCATCGTTAGTCAGCACAGTGCTGAGTACCGCATTAGAAGCCAAACCTATCATGGCGAAAATCGCGATGGCGATCAGCATTTCCAGCAGGGTGAATCCCCGCTGCGCACTAGTTAGTTTTAAGGACATAACTGCTCACTTGTGCGGCAATACGCTGATAGCGTTCGTCTTCACTCACACTTATGCGGATCATACGAAAATTATCGTCCGTCGTTTTCACCACTTCTTTACGCCAATACCAATCCTTTCCTGCGAGCTCAACTTGACCTTCTTTTTTACCGATTTCAGGAAACTGTGGATCAAGTCTGGCATCGACCATCTGATTATCAGCCACCCATTGTGCCAAAGTGCGCGATTCCAGAATCGGCATGTTTGCCATCTGCTCGCCCAAACTTTTAGTGATAGACACGGCCGCAATCGAAAATACGGCAAGGGCAACAATCACTTCGAGTAAGGTCATGCCCTTAACGCGTTTCATCGGGGCGCCCTATGGTTAATCTGCCCAGCGCATCACCGACCACTAACGTTTCGGCCTGCTGGCCTTTGTTAGTTTTAGCGATAAACGTCAGCTCAAAAGCGCTCATTTCACCGCTCGGGAATAGCATGACCTGTGGCTCAGGGTGTTTCTTCTTATCATCGGCAGAGGGTTCAATCAGCGGTTCTTCAAACCAAGAATCGTCTTTCTCATCCTCTTGTACCAAAGGTAAACCATCGAGCACTAAGTTCAGTACAACCCCAGGCTCCATTTGCTTTTCAGATAAAAGTCTGTCTTTATCCAAAGGCTCCCACTTACCTTCTTTATAAAAAACAAACTGATAACTGGTTTTCTCAATCACAATACCAATAAACTGGCCACTTAAAACGGTTTCATCAAGCACCATTTCAGTGGCCGCAATAAACTGCCGCGCCGTTCTATCTAAGGCCTGTTGCGGCCCAGAATTGCCGATAGACATAGTCACAGCCGCAGCCGTGAGCCCCATCAACAAAATCACTAGCATCACCTCCATTAAGGTGAAACCAGCGTGACGCAGCTTTAGCATCTTATTGGAAATTCTGTAAATTCCAGTTACCGATGTCATCTTCGGTACCTGGTTGACCATCGGGGCCTGCACTGAAAATATCTAACTTGCCGTTTTCGCCAGGGCTTAACAACAGGTAGTTATTGCGCCATGGATCTTCTGGCAAACGTTTTACATAACCATCTTCACGGTAGTTACGTGGCTCAGGCGAAATCGTAGGCTTTTGCACTAATGCTTCTAAGCCTTGTTCGGTCGATGGATAAACACCGTTATCTAACTTATACATATCTAAGGCATTTTCGAGTGCAACTATGTCAGACACGGCTTTTTGTTGGTCAGCCTTATCTTTGTTACCCATCAAGTTAGGCACAACCATAGAGGCTAAAATCCCTAAAATCACGATAACAACCATCACTTCGAGTAAGGTAAAACCTTGATGTTTCTTGTTCATTTGCATCGACTACTTCTCCTAAAAAATCCTATGCCAATCGACTTGGTCATAATCCATAAATTCAAAAATTAACCGCTAATCAAGTTATTCAAGGCTAAAATTGGCTGCAAAATTGCCATCACGATAAAGAGCACAACACACGCCATACTGACCACCAGCATAGGCTCGAATACACCCAATGCTATGTTGACGTTACCTTCGAATTCCCTGTCTTGGTTATCGGCGGCCCGCTCTAACATCTGCTCAAGTTGACCACTCTTCTCGCCCGACGCAATCATGTATAACATCATAGCCGGAAACAACTTAGTATTAGTCAACGCTGCACCTAAGCTAGTTCCTTCCCGCACGCGTGCGGTCGCATCGTCAACTGCGGCGCGCACTCGCATATTCTGCAACACTTCACTCGCAATACGCATACCATCGAGCAAAGGCACTGAACTGGCGGATAAGATACTTAACGTCCGAGCAAAACGCGCCGTATTTAATCCCTTACTCACGCGGCCAACAACCGGCATGCTCAATAAAAAATTATCGTACTTCATCCGAAACGCAGGTGACTTTAACATGCGCCGAAAGAGTGCGAACAGCAGCACTAAGGCGATGACCACAAACACACCATAGTTTTGAACAAAGTCAGAGGCCGAGATCAAAAATCGGGTCGAGGCGGGAAGCTCAGCGCCCATGTGCTCAAACTGTCCGACCACTTTAGGCACAACCGCTGCTAGCAGGATTGAAATCACCCCTATCGCCACTGTGGTCAAAACCGCGGGATAAATCATGGCTTGGGTCAGCTTAGATTTAAGCTGTTGGCGTCGCTCTGTGTAATCTGCTAACCGATTAAGCACCACTTCTAAGTGACCTGATTTTTCACCCGAGGCCACCATGGCACGGTATAAATCATCGAAAATATGCGGAAATTCAGCCAAGGAATCGGCCAGACTATAACCTTCCACCACCCGAGAACGTACCGCCATAATCATGCTCGCGAGACGATCTTTCTCGCACTGCTGACCAACGGCTTTAAGGGATTCTTCAATCGGTAAACCCGCGGCCACTAAGGTCGCAATTTGGCGGGTGATCAAAGCTAATTCAGCAACTGAAATGCCACGTTTGAAAAACGAAAAACTGCTGCTCTTAGCTTTGGCTTCTTTTTCAGTAACCGGCAGTATTTCCAAGGGCATCATGCGCTGATCGCGCAGTTGGCTGCGGGCGTGTCTGGCGGTATCCGCCTCAATCACGCCCTTAAGCTGCTTTCCCTTGGCATCCAGTGCCTTATATTCAAATGCTGGCATAAATTACTCCTCGCGAGTCACACGTAGCACTTCTTCGAGAGTGGTGATGCCCGCGAGCACTTTGCTCATGCCATCGTGACGAATGCTCGGTACAAACTGACGAATATACTTTTCGATGGCTAACTCACCGCGGCCGCCATGGATCAATTCACGCACATTATCGTCAACCAGTAATAGCTCATGAATACCGGTTCGACCACGGTAGCCATTGTTACCACAGGATTTACAGCCATTAGCACGGAAAATACGTCTGTCGTCATCGGCAGCTATGCCCAGCAACTCACGCTCACGCGCATCGGGCACATGCTCGATTTTACATTTAGGACAAAGGGTTCGGATCAAACGTTGAGCCAACACGCCGAGTAAACTTGAAGACACGAGGAAAGGCTCTACGCCCATGTCTTGCAAACGTGTAATCGCGCCAGACGCTGTGTTGGTATGCAGGGTTGAAATCACCATGTGACCAGTGAGTGACGCTTGCACCGCAATTTGCGCGGTTTCGAGGTCACGGATCTCGCCTATCATCACGACATCGGGGTCTTGACGCAAAATAGCGCGCAGACCACGAGCAAAGGTCATGTCGGCCTTAGTGTTAACTTGGGTCTGACCAATACCGTCTAACTCGTATTCGATAGGGTCTTCTACTGTGAGTATGTTGGTGTCTTTAGAGTTGATCTCCGTCAAACCCGCATACAGAGTGGTACTTTTACCCGAGCCCGTTGGGCCAGTCACCAAAATGATCCCGTGAGGACGACGAATAAGATCTTCAAACTTAACGCGAATACTGTCGGTCATCCCCAATTGTTCTAAATCGAGGTTGCCAGTATTTTTATCCAGCAGACGCAGTACAACACGTTCACCGTGGCTCGATGGCATGGTCGATACCCGCACATCTACCGCACGACCTGCGATTCGCAGCGAAATACGGCCATCCTGTGGCACACGTTTTTCGGCGATATCGAGGCGAGCCATAACCTTAATCCGCGACACTAACAGCGACGACAGTTTACGGTTTGGCTTGAGCACTTCCTTAAGTACACCATCGATACGGAACCGCACTACAAGCTGTTTCTCGTAGGTTTCGATATGGATATCCGACGCTTCTTCTTTAATCGCTTCAGATAACAAGGCATTAATCAGTTTGATGATAGGCGCATCATCATCACCTTCGAGCAAGTCTTCGGTCTGCGGCAGCTCTTCGGCAAGGGTGAATAAATCCATCTCGTTGCCTATGTCTTCCATCAACTGCTGCGCTTCAGACGAGTTCGCCTGATATGCTTGAGTGAGTTTGGCCTCAAACTTTGCCACTTCGAGCTTAACCAAAGGCAAATCAACACCCGAATAACGCCGCGCTTCGAGCATAGCCGTTAAGGGTGTTTTACTCGTATAGAACAAGCTTAACTCGCCCGTTTCACCCAGCGCGAGCACCACATCGTGGCGGTGTGCGAAGGCAAAAGGTAAACGCTCTTTACTGCTCGAACGAAAGACCTCATCACCTTCAGCTTCAAGGCCTAGCTCATTAGAGACTTGGCTGAGGTCATCGACTTGGGATAGTTGAATTTCACTCATTGGTTTTATCTTTGTTTTTGTTTTCATCGAGCGTTTTGAGCGTTGGATCCGTTTTACGCATCTGAGTATCTAAGCCTTTACCTTCTTTATAACGCTCTAAAATCTCGTTAACTTCAGGAGGTAAATACTCAGACTGATTCCATTCTTCCAACACTGGCACTTGAGTATTTGGCATTAAGTTCACGCCACGCTCTTGCTGCTCAAGCTGTAATGCTCTGAAATAATTATATTTACGCCCAGCAATCCCTTCCATCGTGATGCCATCACGTATGATCGTTGGCTTGATGAAGATCATGAGGTTTTTCTTCGTTTTTTTGCTCGAAGAAGATTTAAACAAATGTCCTAGAATGGGAATATCACCCAAGAAAGGTACTTTTTGTATACTTTCTTGTACTTCTTCGTTGATCAAACCACCGAGTACCACAATTTGACCAGAATCCGCCATAACGGTAGTGGTTAACCGACGAGTCGCGAAGGAAATATCCACGCCTGTATTACCGTTAACCCCAGAAACTTCCTGTTCAATCGTCAGCTTAACAGAGCTGCCTTCGTTGATCTGTGGCACCACTTTCAGTTTAACCCCAACCTCTTTACGCTCAACGGTTTGGAATGGGTTACTGTTGCTCGAGCTGGCGGTAGAACCTGTCAGAATAGGCACTTCGTCACCCACAATAAACGAGGCCTCTTGGTTATCTAAGGTCGTAATAGAAGGCGTTGCCAGTACGTTTGAGTTAGTGTCACTCGACACTGCTTGAATTAAGGCACCAAAGTCGCCCATGGCCACGCCCCAAGCCATACCGTTCACTTTACCTAAGGCTTGGGCGAGTAGCGTCACATCTCCCTTAGTACTCGGGTTTTGACCTATCACCTGACCAGTGCTCGGGTTAGTGATGAATGTCCCTTCTTGATCTTGCGCCTGCCATACACCTGCACCAATTTCACCTATGGTTGGGCCTAAGTTATTAAACTGAGTACCACCACCCGCTTTCGCGGCCCATTGGACCCCAAAGCCGACGCTATCGCCTTCGGCGACTTCCACGATAATGGCTTCTACGAGTACCTGAGCACGGCGGATGTCGAGTTGATTAATCACGCTCTCGATAGTGCGCATCTGATCGGGTTCAGCACTGATCACTAAGGCGTTGGTTTCAGTATGCGCCATGATATTGATTTCATTACGGCGTTTACCACCTGCAGCCTGAGCGCTCGGATCTTTCTCGCCTTCCAACTTTTGGGCAAAACCGGTCAGCACTTCAACTAAATCTTCTGCTTTGGCATAACGTAGATAACGAACTTTTGTGTTACCTGTGCTGGCTTGTTCGGCATCGAGACGACGGATAAGCTCGACCACACGTTGGCGGCTCTTCTCATCACCGCTCACGACCACGGCATTGATACGTTCGTCAGCAACCACTTTTGGCGCTTGGCCTGGCAATTGGGATTGGTTAGCGGTAGCACGATAAAGGGTATCGATAATTCGTACCATTTCACCCGCAGAAGCAAATTCTAACGGCACGACTTGCACCGAGGTATCGCCTTGCTTATCTACTCGACGGATAATTTCGACTAACTTGTTCACTACAGCAGCACGGCCAGACAACATCAAGACATTGGAAGGGTCGTAGTTCACTACGTTGCCGCCACCCGCATTATCATTAAGTTGGCGCAATAACGGCGCTAATTGCTTGGCCTCAGTGTTATACAAGGCCACGATACGCGTCACCATTTCATCACCAAGGCCGGGGTCGTTATCGTTAGCGACTCGAATTGCAGCGGTTTTGGCATCTTTGTCTTTAATGACTTTAATAACGTTATTTTCCATCTCAACGATGGCATAACCGTAAACTTGTAAAACGTTGAGGAAAAACTGGTAATACTGTTCATCGTTCAACAGATCATAACTGCGAACGTTGATTTTGCCGCGAATTGTCGGGTCAACTATGATGGTCTTATTCAGGTTTTTACCAACGATATTGATAAATTCTTGAATATCCGTGCCTTTAAAGTTGGCCGCATACTGTTCAGACCAAGCGAATTGGGAGGAGAACATGGCTGCACCCGCAACAACCCCAGCAATCAGCTTGCGTCGAATCCTTTTGTTATTCATTCTTTTTCTTTCCTCTAACGCGTGTTATTGCGGCAAACTAAACATGATTTCAACCAATTGTCCTTCCCGCTCAACCATAATAGAAACTTCGGTTAACTCGGGTAATTGGCTCATCATTTCTAACGCTTGACTCATTACGGTCAAGTCGTATCCATTAATTGATTTGGCTAAATCGTTAGCTTTAAAACCCGCCTGCTTAAACAAATTGGCGTCTTTCCCTGGATTCAAGCGATATCCCGCCACAGCGTCACCCTGTCTGACAGGTGAAATGGCAATATAATCGGTGATCTTACTAGGGTCGGCTAACAATTCGGTGCGGGATTCGGCGAGTTCTTGGGAGATTTCGGCATTTTTACGTTGATCAACACGGCTCACTGCCGAGCCAGTCTTATTAGTCTTAGCTTGTTGTAACTGCTGATTGGCTGGGCTTTGGCTAGTATAAACTAAGCCATCGAGCATTAATGTCTCGTAACGGCCAGCGTTAGTGATGATAATACGGTCGGCATAGACTTCTTTCAGTGATGCCGAAGTGCCCTTGATTTTATCGCCTAAGCTGTAGGTCTCTTGGCTGCCGTTTGACTCAATGATTGCTAAGCCTTTCTGATCCGCTGTCGATGCAACAACGCCAGTGAGCTGAATAGAGAGTGTGGTCTTAGGCGCGTCGGTCACAGTCTCAACAACCTCAGTTTTTGGCTTTTCAGATTTAGCATCTGCCTTACCAAAGAGACCAAGCTGCTGTAAACCCGCAAGATCAACCTGCCCAGCACCTTTACCCGTCAGGTTAACGGGCGTTGGCGACCAAGCACTGGGTGATGAGCTAGTAGGCACTAATTTCCATGTAATTTGCGCGGCTAACAACATGATCACAATAAAACCCAACCAGAAGACTATCCGGCTTAAGGGCTTATGGGGCATGCCAATGGCTTTTGCGATAACTTTATCTAATAAATCCATATTTTATGTGGACCCTCGATACAGGTCTCTGTTCTGATTATAATAATTAGGCGGTTACCGTCTCATGCTAACCTAGGCAGCATTTGGCAACAAGCCCATAACAGCATTCAAATTGGCGAAAATAGGCCAATTATGCTAACTTTGCCCGCCATAAAAGGGTGTGAAGCACGCCACCCTTTAACATAATAGAAATGCTCTTCACGCATTTTCTTGCTCGGCATGTGAACTCATCGATCTTTTAGCTGGAGACACTATGACTCAAGGTCAAAGCGATAAAACAGACATTCGACTCGATAAGTGGCTTTGGGCTGCACGTTTTTATAAAACCCGTGCCATCGCCAAAGAAATGATTAACGGCGGCAAAGTACATTACAACGGCCAGCGTGCCAAATCTAGTAGGAATGCCGAGATAGGCGCCGTCCTTAAGATACGCCAAGGATATGACGATAAAGAGATCGTCATAAAAAAATTATCGCAATTACGCCAAAGTGGTGCGATTGCACAAGAATTGTACGAAGAAACCGCGACAAGTCTGGCTAAACGGGCCATTAATGCTGAGCAACGACGCCTCCACATGCTCAATAACCCGATACCCGATCAGAAACCAGATAAAAAGCAACGACGCCAGCTCATGCGCTTTAAAGACCTTTAACAGTGAGATACACGATGAACCAAGATACTTTACACCGCTACTTGTTCGATAATGCCGATGTGCGCGGTGAACTGGTGCAGTTACAAGACAGCTATCAACAAGTGATCAGCGCCCAAGAATACCCAGCCGTACTGCAAGTGCTACTGGGTGAATTAATGGCAGCCACCTCACTATTAACCGCTACATTGAAATTTAGCGGTGATATCAGCGTACAGTTACAAGGCAACGGCCCTGTTTCTTTAGCGGTGATCAACGGTAACAATTTACAAGAGTTACGCGGTGTGGCTCGCTGGAATGCTGAACTCGCCGATGATGCTAGCCTCACAGAACTCTTCGGCCAAGGCTATATGGTCATCACCTTAACACCCGACGAAGGTGAACGCTACCAAGGTGTGGTCGCACTGGACAAGCCAACACTTGCTGCCTGTGTTGAAGAATACTTCAATCAATCTGAGCAGTTACCTACGGGAATTTGGTTATTTGCCGACGGCAAACAAGCGGCGGGCATGTTCCTACAAATTCTGCCAAGCCAGCAAGATCACAACGCCGACTTCGAACACTTGAGCCAACTGACGTCGACCATCAAGGCCGAAGAGCTATTTACTCTTGATGCAGAAAGCGTGTTACATCGCCTCTATCATCAGGAAGAAGTACGCTTATTTGATCCTATCGATGTGAGCTTTAAATGCACTTGTTCCTATGAACGCAGTGCCGGCGCGATCAAAACCTTAGATCAAGCAGAAATCGAAGCCATACTGGCCGAAGATGGCAAGATAGAAATGGGTTGCGAATATTGCCACGCTAAATACACCTTTGATGCCATAGACGTAGCAACCTTATTTGCTAACGGTCAAACATCAACAACCCAGCAGTAAAACGACTCCCCCTAAAAAATGGGCGCCCTATTTGACGCCCATTTTTTATTCATACCTATAATCCCCTCACACATTGCACTCGGCTTAGGCTACAATCGCCTCACTTTGTCACCTAGCACGACTCAGGCGATAAATAAAATTAAATCGGCAGACGATCGATATTAAAATAACCTTACAAATCAAATGGAGACCTCACTATGGCGGATGGATTAAACCGCGTTCACTTTAACCCCTCAACAGCACAACTTGTCGAATTTGCCCTGCTACGCGGCGAAGGTGAATTGACAGCCAATGGCGCACTAGTCGCTAAAACAGGCGCTCGCAGCGGTCGCTCACCTGGCGATCGTTTCATTGTAAGAGAACCCAGTTCAGAAGCTGACATCGAATGGGGAACAGTCAATCAAGCTTTCGATCCAGGTGCTTTTGAAGGTTTATGGGCACGGGTTGAAGCTTACCTAGCCGATAAAGAACTGTTTGTATCTGATCTCGAAGTCGGTGCCGACACTGAACATTACCAACCAGTACGAGTTACTACGCAATACGCTTGGCACCAACTGTTCGCCCGCAATCTATTTATTATTCCTGAAGAATTTAATCGTAAAGACAAACCAGTTTGGCAGATCATCAATGCCCCTGACTTTGTTTGCGTACCAGAACGTGATGGCACTAACTCAGATGCGACCGTGATTTTAAACTTCGCCGAACGTAAAGTGCTGCTTGCCGGCCTGAAATACGCCGGCGAAATGAAAAAGTCTATGTTCTCAGTGCAAAACTTCCTACTGCCAGCCCAAGGCGTGCTCCCAATGCACTGCTCGGCCAACGTAGGTAAAGATGGCGACACTACGCTATTTTTCGGTTTATCTGGCACAGGTAAAACCACACTCTCTGCCGATCCAAAACGCTTCCTTATCGGTGACGATGAACACGGCTGGGCACCCGGCGGCGTATTCAACATCGAAGGCGGTTGCTACGCCAAATGTATCGATTTAAGCCAGAAGAATGAGCCCGTGATTTGGGATGCGATTCGTTTCGGCACTGTGCTTGAAAACGTCGTTATGGACGAACACCGCGTACCTAACTACAAAGACAGTAGCCTAACGGAAAATACCCGCGCAGCGTATCCGCTGGAGCACATCGCCCAACGTAAAGAAGACAACTGCGGCGCTGAGCCACATGCGGTTGTATTCTTAACCTGCGACGTATCTGGCGTATTACCACCGGTTTCTATCCTGACCAAAGAACAAGCGGCATACCACTTCTTATCTGGCTATACCGCCAAAGTGGGTTCGACTGAAATAGGCTCAACCTCGGCGATTCAATCCACCTTCTCAACGTGCTTCGGCGCACCTTTCTTCCCACGCCCTGCTGGCGTGTACGCAGAACTGTTGATGAAGCGCATTGAGTCCTTCGGCAGCCAAGTGTACTTAGTCAACACTGGTTGGACTGGTGGCCCACACGGTGTAGGTAAACGTTTTGACATCCCAACCACCCGCGCCATCGTCGATGCGATTGTCAGCGGTGAGTTGAAAGATGTGGAAACCGTCCACTTAGACACCTTGAACCTCGCCGTTCCTGTGGCAGTAAGTGGTGTAGACAGCAATTTACTCAACCCAATCAACACTTGGGGCGATAAAGCGCTATACGCCGAATACGCCCAGAAGCTGGCCGAAGCTTTCACTAAAAACTTCGCTAAGTATCAAGTGTCAGACGCTATCCGCAATGCAGGTCCAAAGGCATAAGCGCGTAGCGGATTTGTTCGGTACGGTTATTTAGTCAAAAATATCGTTTCATAAAAAAGCGCGGGTTCAGTCATGAACCCGCGCTTTTTATTTGCGGCTAAATTGATTTAGTGATGATTAAATCCACCCGCACTAAAGCCACTGCGATAGATTTTTATGTGTTTTATTTCTTATCGATTAGTTAAACCAAGCTTAAATTAATGCTGCGTTTTTATAATCACCGATAACAATCATCATTTTTTAGGAAGCGGCACCCAAATGGAAAATCATAAACCTGTCACTGGATTCCAGCGATTTCTCAATGGCGTCGAAGTCGTCGGCAATAAACTGCCCGACCCAGCAGTATTATTTGCGATGTTTCTGGGCTTAGTCTGGTTGATCTCTTGGGGATTATCGGGTGTCAGTTTTGATGAAATCGACCCTCGTACTGGTAACCCGATTCAAGTCGTCAATATGCTTGATGGTGGTGCGTTAACCGCTTTTACCTCGGCGATGGTCACGACCTTTGTGACTTTCCCGCCGCTAGGTGTGGTGCTTGTGGCCATGCTGGGCCTAGGCGTTGCTGAACATACTGGCTTTATTAATGCAGGGCTGCGCTCCATTTTATCTGTTACCCCCAAGATGTTACTCACCCCGGTATTGATAGCCGTGGGTATTCTGAGCCATGTCGCGGTTGATGCGGGTTATGTACTCGTTATCCCACTCGGCGCGGTGATCTTCTATGCCGCGGGTCGTCATCCCTTAGCCGGTATTGCCGCCGCTTTCGCTGGCGTATCCGGTGGTTTTTCTGCGACCGTTGGCGTGCCATCCAGCCTTGATCCTATGCTAGCGGGCTTAACTCAGGCAGCGGCAAGATTATCAGCCGACCCCGCGGCCGCGACATTAACGATTAACCCACTAAATAACATCTTTTTTACTTCGACTTCTGCCATTTTAATTATCTTAGTTGGCTGGTTCTTAACGGATAAAGTTATCGAGCCGCGCCTAAAAAACACTGCGGTGAATGGCGATCCCAGCACGCTCCCAACCCTAGATGAACTGCAACCCCATGAGCGCCGCGGACTCAAATTCGCCATGGCCGCCATGTTGTTGTGTGCATTAGGATTAGTATTAACCGCCTATGGTGAACATTCTGCTTGGCGTGCTACTGACGGCGCCCTAACCAGTGCTTCAGCGCCATTAATGCGCTCCATTGTGGCGATTATTTTTGTGTTTTTCCTCATTCCCGGCATCGTGTATGGCTATGCCGCTGGCACGGCAAACAACCACAGAGCCATTATTCAAGGCATGAGCAAATCCATGAGCGGCATGGGTTATTACATCGTCATGGCTTTTTTCTGCGCCCAGTTTATTTATGCTTTTGGTCAATCCAATTTAGGCGCATTAATGGCCATTAAAGGCGCGTTGGCGTTAAAGGAATTAGCCCTTCCTATGGGTGTGACTTTGGTGGGAATTGTGTTTCTCACGGCGTTCGTCAATCTATTAGTAGGTTCCGCCTCAGCCAAATGGGCATTGATTGGCGCCATTATGGTACCCATGTTAATGGAACTAGGTGTGTCACCGGATTTGACTCAAGCCGCTTACCGAGTGGGCGACTCATCCACTAATATCATCACCCCACTGATGCCTTACTTTCCGTTAATTGTGGTGTTTTGCCAAAAATACGTTAAGGAATCAGGCATCGGCACCTTAGTGGCGCTGATGTTGCCATTTTCAATCAGTTTTCTTTTACTTTGGAGCGGTTTCTTATTGGCTTACTGGGGCTTTGGCCTGCCTCTAGGGATTGGCAGCTCGCTCTCCTTCCCGGCACTATCTTAGTGTGAATATCGCTTGGCTGAGATTTTCGGCTGAGCGATCACAGATAAACAAAAATGGCGCCCACTTAGTTAACTGTGAGCGCCATTTTTATATCTATTGAATCAAGCTATTGTGTTTACTTAGTATCCGATCTCAGCACTAACTCTACTCGACGATTCTGTTGTTGCCCCGCCTCATCATTATTGCTGGCAATGGGCGCATGCTCGCCAATACCCACAGCTTCAAGCTGTTGAGTTTTAATACCATGACTTGCGGTAAGCAACTTGACGACTGCAACAGCACGACGTTGTGACAAACCTTGGTTATAAGCTTGGTTGCCTTTGTCATCAGTGTGGCCAACCACATAAAATGCGCGGCTTGGGTTAGCGCTTAAATAACTCGCCAGCACTTCCACAACGGGCAGAGCTTCTGGTAATAACTTGTCGCTATCGTACTCAAATAACAGCCCTTCTAGGGTGACATGTCCTTTAGCTTCAATTTGATCAGTCAAAGCCGCAAGGTTGATACCGACACGGTCATCCTTAAGTTGAGTTTCTTCCAATACCCGTAACTCTGTCCATAAGCCGCCAATAAAGCCAATGGTATAAGTACTTACATGCACATTGCCCTCGGGGCGAGTTAAGGTATACCAGCCATAAAACTGGCTCTCTTCATTACCAATATTGACTAAAGAATCAATTGCCTCGACAAATTTTCTTTCAGGGCCACAGGCCTCTCCCTTACACTCAAATTGCGCCTCGAAGCCGAGTTTAGTCAGCGCTGCTTTATAGTTGCTAAACACCTCATAACTTGAGTATTCCTTTGGCAACTGATAACCATTCTGAGTCAGCTTACCTGCACGCTCCACCACCACAGGTTTGTTGGCAGCATCCATAGCAGATACGAAAGCTGTGCTAGCAAAACCCTGACGTTTAAATTCATGAATCACAGCGCCCTTTAAGCGACTTAGCAACGGATGATCTTCAGCACCTTCAGTGTCCTTTTGTACATTGTCATTAAACTCAATCTGCTTAGGTGCTTGTTGTAAAAATGCCGCATTAGCAGTGACTAAACCTAAAGGTTCAGGCACAACTTCTAAGGTCGTGATATGGATAGTTGCATAAGAATTAGTCGTGCTTGCAGTTTGTATCGCAGTATAAAACTCTTTCTGCTCATGCTTAACTCGAGCGAATAAATAACCATTATCGACACCAATCACGCCATCCAACAAGGCAATATTCTCTCGCAATATCCGAGTATTACCGCACGTTTCAAGACGACACTCGAATAATACTTCACCGCCAAGCTTTTTCAATTGAGCCCGATAATTATCGAGTATATGGTTAGGACTATATTCAGGTGCTAATTCGTATGTTTGCTGCTGTAACTGGCCAAATATCGGCTTAAAGCTAAAGTCCGCTCTACTCTCGCCAACGCTGATAATAAAAGGATACTCAACATAGTGGCGAGTCAGCTCTTCTTTTAACTTTGCCGTAGGAAACAGTGTAAATAATTCCTCATCGGCCGCCTGTAACGGCAACGACGTAAAAGTACCAATCGATAACGCCAATAAACCCACTAAGCAACCTGAACTGAAAACACGCATTAATATTTACCCTCCATAGAAATACTGGTGAGCAAGTTAACACTAAATGCAGTATCAAATAACAAATCAGAAACAAGTTAATACTTTAGCGTGATTGTGATGATGAACTCTACACGCAAAAATAACTGACGAAAAAAACAGGCTAACAACATATTAGATGTCAATCGCTTAGCCTGTCTGTTAGCCGAGATTCACTTTCATCACCAGGACGTTTATTTTGCGACTAACCCACTCCGCCCGAACTCTATCCATAATCGTCCTTTTATTTATGCCGCTATGTGTGCAAGCAGTAAATCAAAAATTAGACGATGAATTAACACAACGCTGCTTAGGTACTTTCGATTTTATTAAGACCCAAGACCTAGCGGCTTTTATCGCTCTTATGCCATACGCACCAACTCAAAAAGAACAGGAATATGCTGGCGAGATTTTGCAACGCTCCCACAAGCGCTGGTATGTTGACCGAACCATGGATGAAATTACTCCCAAAGGAGTGAGCTATAGCACAGCAGACGAATTTAAACGGCAAAAAGGCGCTATCCAAGAAGCAAGAGTTAAACTGCTGATCACCAGCCCCAATAATCAAGCCTCGGTCAGTTGCAAATTTGTCGAAACACCAAAAGGTTGGTTCCTCTCCAAATTGCCGTAAGTGACCTAAAACAGACAACGACATAAAGGCAAGGTAGTGATGCAGTATTCGCAATTATCTAAAAAAGCTCAAAGATTTATCAATCCTGATGGATTACCTGAACAGCTTCGCCTTGCAACTAAGAGCCATTATGTTCGTCGAGGGTTAGCATTATTGGGACTATTGCCACTTTCGGCATCTCTTATCATGACGATCACCCTCGACGGCGGTGAGCAGACTTTTTACCAGTTTATGGTGGCATTGTTGCTACCTGTAGTGCTCATTCTCTGGGCGCTCAAGCAGCATTTAGTGCTCGATAATCCAAGTCAGCAACGCTTTGTACAATCACAATTTTTGGGGTATCACTTCGAAAAAGCCTACCTAGCACCACTGAAATCTACTGAGTTACTATTGCGCCACGATAGTTACAACAGAAACCAATATGAGCTTAAGTTGCATAATCTTGTGTACTCCATCGGCAGTTTAACCGATACCACTCAAGCTATGATGTTCTTTGTACAGACATTTAATCTTCCTGCCAAAGAGCAAATCACCCAATTTCCCAATATCCGTGAGCTAGACATACTCTCATCGAATGAACCACTTATCGCGTCACTCTCGCTAAATGATCAGAATAAACCGCTAGTGCAAGAGGTCGACACCATCAACACGGTCGATGGATATAGCGCACAAGCGATTGACGCTAAAGAGAATGACAATCCTACTCATCGTCCGCCTTCGGCAGATATCGAACCACTTTGGCACCCCAAATTAATACTTAAACTGTTTTATCCGCTGCCATTTATTATGGTGTTTGGCTTTGCGATGAAGTTTATTGGAAGCCTATAGCGATGCACTTTAAACAACTCTCACCGACCATAGCAATCATGGCTAAAACTCGAGCACAAAGCATTGGGCGCTGGATTTTTGCAAGCCTAGTCGCTTCAATCACCTTATTTAACGCACTAGGTTTTGAACATTGGTCCTATGGCGAAGTGATTATCTGGTCATTCATTGCACTTCTTAGTTGGCATCTGCTATTTGCTCGAAGGCGTATTCAGATTGATCTCGAACGACAACTGATCACCACTAAAGTCAGTTCGCTCTATCCGCTAACTCAACAAGTCATCCCCATCAACCACATCGCAGCATTTCAAATACGGCAACGTCTCGGCCAGCCCCATGGGTATGATTTGTTGATAGTGATGGATACTCAAATTGAACCATTGAAATTTCAATATGGTGACTTGCACCAAATACAGGCGATAGGTAAGCAATTATCAACATTTTGCAATGTTCCCCTGCTTAGCTAACTGGAACCTACTATGTATGTTTTAAAATAATCTGAAAATTGAAGCTAAACGGATATTGATACTTATGGAAAAGATAAGAATTATTGCACTGTGTAGTTTACTTGCCTGCAGTATTTTTCCTGCTAGCGCCGCACAGGATAGAGATCAGGCTTTGGCGACTTTTGACAGCCAAACAGTACCACTCATAGAGCAAGCCATTGCATTAGGGGAAACAGCGCCTGAGGACAAAATTGACGATGCGTTAGATCGTCATCAAGGCGATGCACTTGCCGTTATAAGGGAAGGCATTCCTCAACGTCTGGCGATTAAGGCAAAGCAACAGCTTACGTTAGCGAATGAGTACCTTAGGTATTTTAAAGAATTACAGCAGCAAGTTCCGCATGCGAGTCAATGCCATCAACCAGAGCTTGTGGCAGATTTCAGAACACAAATCAAAGAGCTCAACGCCTATGTGGATAGGCTCAACACTTACCCTAAACTCCAAAACCTAGGCGACGCTTTTCCAACCTTAATGGACATGAATATTAATCAGGCACGGGTAAACACCTTAACGAGTCTGTTTCATCGATTTCGGCTCTGTGTTTTAGGCGATGATACACCAGCTATTGTCGATGGACTCACAGGCGAGAAAGGGGATGCAATAGCCAACGCCTTGATCAATGCATTTGCTGCTAAACAGGGCTTGCCCCACCCAACTGCATCACAAAATATGGCAGATGAAATGGCTAAAGATGATGCGCCAATACTCGATGATATGGGAGATGAACAAGCCCTCGAAGAGGATATTGGGCCAGACAATAGCGAGTCTGATGAGCCTGAAACGGAGCTCGCTACTGAAATTTCACAACCGATATCCGCCGTTAAATTCAGCAATATGCCACTTAATGACTGCATCCAAAAACAAACTAAACTCTTCACTATTCAGCAGAGCCAAGAACTCAGTCTGCTTAACTGCCAATTTAACCCCACAGACATAGTGACGTTGCAAGATCTCAGCGCCTTTAACAATCTCGACACCCTAAGCTTAAAAGGTGGCACGCTCAGCACACTCGGTAATCTGAACAGTAATAATCTTAAAACCTTAATGCTGACCGATATGAAGGTCACTGACTTTTCGGGTAAAAACATAAAACTCGATAGCCTGTTCCTCAGCCGCATTAGCTCAAATAATTGGCCAAGCTTAATCGAACTTAACGTCCAGACCATCAGCATTGACAAAACAGTGAATTGCGCTGAACTCAAAACATTATTGGCATCAAAAAAGCTTATTCCTATCCATCCTGGACTGAGTCCAACAGAAATGGCAGAACGTATGCAACAAGCAGAAACCAATGGCATACCGCTGTTAATGCTGGAATGTGCGATCTAACCAGCTCAAGTCTCTCATTAAAATCTTCAAGCTAAGTATGCACCTTTCATACTTTTGCATACTTGTTTGATTTTTAAACAGAAAGGAAAATACACAAGCAATTAACACTAGCACAACAGTCGCCTGAGTTAATTACAGGATTGGATGTTAAGTCGTAGCGAAAGGGATTTCTCTAAAAAATGGTAAACGTCTCATCAAAAGCGTTCTCAATTACTATCCGCTATTGCCTACCCCGTCATCGTACCCAATGTAAAGCTAATCACATTTGAACAATAGAAAAACGCTCCAAGATATTGATTCATATTAAAATAAAATAGACACAGCTTAAATAATGGCGATGGAAGTTGCCGAGTATATTCACGTAAGGATACAAGATGTTTAAACCTAAACTGCTCTCTTTGCTTATCGCCACCAGTTTGCTGACGGCATGTTCTGGCTCGGACGATAAAGATGATACAACACCGATCCCAGAGCCGACGCCACCCACAGAATACGCACATAAAGTCACAGGTCAGGTCACTTATATCGGCGCTATCGCGGGGGCCAACGTGTGCGTCGATCTTAACCAGGATTTAAGCTGCTCTGAGGGCGAACCTAGCACAACGACGGATACCGATGGTAAATATCAAATAGATTGGAAAAGCGAGACCGAAAAACCTAACTATTACCTGTTGGCCAATTGGATTGATAACGCGGCGTCATCTGCACGCTCAGCATTGGCGATGAGCTCCGCCGCAGCTAACACCAACGCCACCACTGGCGGCATGAATATCGTTGCCCTGCCCGATCATGCGGGTCATATCAATGCGCTGACTAATATTGAATTTTCACGCTATCGCAAGATGATTGAGGCCGACTTAACGCCACAGCAAGTGATTGAGTTCCGAGCAAAACTAAAAACCTTATACGCCAGTGGATTTAAACAAGTTGAAGCCGATTTATTTAGTCTTTCGCCCGAAATCACCCTGCAACCGACATTTATCGACACGCTGCTGTTACACGATTATCTGCTAAATCTCACCAATGAGCGCACAGTGGAAATTTTGGCAGCCATCGAAGTGTTAATCGCCGCATTTGAAGCCTTCGAGAATTTAATCCTAGGGTATGGATTTGGCACTGATGCTTATCTGCAAACCAATCCTGTTGCCGTCACTAATAAGGTGGAAAGCACCTTAGTGTCCTTCGGTTATATGGAAGCGCCGGTTGATGACAAAGCCATGAACAGTGTTGACTGGGATAATGTGTATAGCAGTATGCACAATCAAGCAGGCGAATTACACGTACTCAGTATACAAACCGTACGCAACAGTCATTTTATCACCTTGGATTATGGTGTTGATAAGCAAAGCCTTACTGGCGTAATCTCAGGTAAAGTCGCTATGCTCATCGAAAAAACATCTCAAGAGGATACTGAAACCGAATGTTGGAATGAGCCGATGCAAAAATGGATTAATTCCACACATAACGATCAAGGTTATGCCAGTAAAGAGCCGATCATCGAGGGCAACCTATTAAAAACCGTCTACGCTGGCACTGATGTCGAAATCCAAATGAATTTTCAGAAGTACCAAAACAGTGCCGCTGACTGGCAAGATTTGCTAGTGAACCTCCCTGCGGATCTTAAACTGGCGCCACTCGCTTGGCCTGCACAGATATATCGTATGGATCTTAAGCAAGTTGCCGATGTGATTTGCCGCAATGAAGCTCCCATCAAACATGAAACTGATGTTGCAACAGCAAGTCAGATGTACTCTAAGCTGCTAGTGCAACTCTTCTGGTCGTACGCTTACCCTGACGGGTATATTCAAGATACGCCCAATAAGTTCACTCTTCTCGATAGTTTCGGCCAACCCGAAGCGCAATATGAATGGGGCATTAGTACCAGTCCAAGTAATGAGCAGCTGTTGACCATAACTCAAATAGTTGAAGACCCTATTGAGCGCGAAATGGTTAGTGCACACTACTACCTAGTCAGCCCTTACTTGCTGACCGAAGTTGAGCTAAACAAGGCTTTTGATACATCAGTAAATAAACAGTTTTATCGCTTCACCTACGACAGCAGTTTCAGCAATACGCTGTACAACCACTTTAAGTCCTTAGCAAAGTAAACCTTAATCCATCCGAGCCCCTGAAGTGACATTTCGGGGCGTTTATCTGGGCTCATCTTAAGTGGCTAAGCGCCAAGGTAACGTAGGGGTGACTCGTCACCCATAGCGCCATCAAGCAAATTAGCACCGATTAAAGGCTTATAAACGCATCTCGCTCATAGTAAAAGATAATAGCTTCAAGCAGTTCCTGTTCACTGGGCTGAGCTTTTTGCTGCTTAAGATTATCGATTACATCCTCGATTTGATCCATATTGAGCAGATAGCAATAACCATTGTTTATCAGACTATCTTCAAACTCATCGATTTCTTCATTAGACCAATCCCTCATATCATCGACAATTGGCAGTAGCTGCGTGGTCAATTGGAAAGTTTCATTTTCCGCAGTATCTTGATAAACAAGCCAATATTGTAAGCCTCGCTGAGTAATACACTTATTAATCCAGTTTTTTAACGGCTCTGATTCGCCAAGGAATGATCCTATATCCACCAATGTCTCCTTCATATTAACGTCAGAGTGACATGTTAACTTGCTTAAAAAACATAAGTCTATGGCTTTAAGTTAATCTGCTCCTTCCAATCACTTGCAGTCAGTTCATCCATAAATAATGGAAAAAACGGGTTGTATACCACAGAAAAAACTACGCAAAGGTTAAAATTGATACTTTCAACAGTCGTTATATCTACCCAACGCGACTCTGCAACCCAACGCAAAATCACAATTCATCAATCCAGAAGTTAAAAAAACACAATAAAATAAGCTTTATTCATTTTTAAGCGCATAAATTTAAGCATTTCTCATTTAACGTTAACGTGATTTAGACTTTGGTTATTTTGAAACCAAGGTTGGTGATGTTTCACAATCCCCTACTATGCAATTGTGGTACTTTAGCCGGACAAAGATGTCGGGCATTTGCCTTTAACATAGAGTGAACCTTTAGCCTAGAGTAAGCCTTAATCATTAAAGCTTGAGTCGTCTAGGTTCAAATCGTCTGTGCATGACACAAAATGCTGCGGCAACTGGGGAGTTTCGCAAGAATGAAGAGCAAGAGTTTATTAGGTAACATTGGTGTGCAAGTGGTTATTGCCATGATTATCGGCGCACTGGTGGGTTTTATCATGGGCGAGAGTGCAAGCGTGTTTGCACCACTCGGAACCATTTTCATCCATTTAATCAAAATGCTCGTGATACCACTGGTATTGGTTTCTATCATCAGCGGCGCGGCGAGCTTAGGTGACAGCCCATCGGCGGGTAAGATTGGCATTGGCACTTTCGGCTTTTTTATTGTCACGTCGGGCTTTGCCGTTGTGCTTGCACTCTTGATGGGTAATCTGTTCCAACCGGGTGCAGGCGTTGATTTTACCGCCCACAGCAGCACAGACTTGATGGAAGTAACCAAGGAACATGGCGCATTACCCGGGGTAATGGATACCTTTATCGGCATGATCCCAACCAATGTGTTCGAGTCGCTGAACGGCGGTAACATATTACAAATCTTAGTCTTTAGTATCTTCTTCGGCATCGCACTGACTAAAGTTAAAGGCGATGGCGCTAAGCCTATTTTGGCCGCACTCAACACAGTCGTCGATGCATTTGTGTGGATGATCAACTGCGTGATGATCATTGCCCCTATCGGTGTATTTGGTTTGATGGCCGATTCTGTCGGCACTTTCGGTTTCGATGCACTAGAAGTCGTGTTTAAGTTATTCGCCGTGTTTGTGGCTGCGATTCTGATCTACGGCTTTATCTTCTTCCCATTAGTGGTGCAACTCTTCTCAAGAGTGTCGGCGCGCCAGTTTATTTCGGCAATGAAGAAGCCGCAGGTAATGGCCTTATCGACCGCCTCTTCAATGGCGACTCTGCCAGTGAATATGGAAACCTGTGAGGAAGATCTTAAAGTCTCTAAGGCAACCACGGCTTTTGTATTGCCGTTAGGCGCCACCATTAATATGAGCGGCAACGCGATTTATTATGGTTTAGTGGCCATGTTCTTCGCCCAAATGTATAACGTTGATCTGTCGATGACAGCCTATGCGGCCATCATTTTCACCTCAACCTTAGGTGCAATTGGTCAAGCTGGTGTGCCGGGCCCATCCTTCTTAGTGGTGGCAGTGCTGTTAGCTGCAGGAATTCCTATCGATGGTTTACCTTTGCTGTTTGCGTTAGACAGGGTTTTTGACATGATCCGTACCGCACTCAATATCACTGGCGATGCTGCTTGTGCCTTGATCATGGATAAATACACAGAAGTTGATGTTAAAGCGGATAGTGAGCGCAGCTTAAGCTAACTCAAACACTTTGAATATCGGCTTGAATAGGCAACGCTTATTCAAGCCTTTTTTATCTGCAGCACGGTATAATGGCCAGCCTCTACACGCATCAGTTAAGCCTATTTAATCTGAGTGTTAATGTGATCTCTCCCGCGCCATCCACTAAGCTCAATTTGCTAGATTTCGCAATTTACATTTCTTTATGGCGCTATGGCCGCAAGTGACACGGTTTTTCTGCGATACTGCTACCAGATTAACATCGCTAAGTTAGCTCAAAGGAATTTTGCCCTATGTCTGTATTTGCCCCAGCCACACCCTTTGCCGACTTTATCTATCGCCATTTCCGCTCAATCCACGCCCTAAAGCTCGGGCTAGCCTTACTCGTTGCTGTCACTATTAATGCCATTTGGGCGCCACCGCATTTTATTTGGAGCATGGTCACGATAGTGATCATTATGATGAGTTTACCTCAAGTAGGCGGCGCGATTGAAAAGTCGCTACAAAGGGCTATAGGCACTTGTTTAGGCTCAGCTTATGGGGTGATGTTAGTTGCCACAGTGGACAGTTATTGGCTAATCATGAGCCTGCTGATCTTAGCCGTTAGCTTGATTTGTTTTATCTCGGCCGGACGTTACAGCTATGCCTATTTAGTGGCCGGATTTACCATCATAATCGTCGTCGGCGACGCCAACCATGACACCTCTGAGGCACTATGGCGCACGGCCAATATCCTCTCCGGCTGCGTGATTGCTATTTTGGTCTCACTGTTCATTTTTCCGATTAAAGCTAAACAAGATTGGCGCTCCCAACTCACCCATGCCATCGACAATATGGCCGAAGTCTTAGCCGAGCATCTTAAGGCGCCCGCCAATCATGAGCTTGATTTTCGCGCTAGACTGGAGGCTGCGATGAAGGCCGTACTCACTCAAAAGAAACTGTTTTTCTCCTTGGAATGGGAAAGTCAAACCCTCAAAAAACACAAAGTGCTACTGTCGCAGTTAGCCAATAAACAAGTGCGCTTAATCACCTTACTCGAACTCTTACCCTTAACCCGCTGGCAGGAAGAAGACAAAGACGCCTATCTGCAGATTAATGCGGTTGCCTCTGAGCTTGCCTTCTATTTGCAACAACTTGCAGAATTTGTAGCGGGTAAAGCTCAACAATTGCCGACACTGCCAGAATGTTTAGATCAAGAATTACAACACAGACTCCAGCTTGCCCTAGTTGCAGCCACTCAAGCATCAACCGCAGATCCAGTGACAGCCGTAAACGACCAAGTGCCGCAGGGATTTGCGCTCACAGGTTATAGCTGGCTGATTTATCAGCTCGCGATTGCCGTCGAAGCACTTTATAAAGACATTGCCATTATCGACATTGCCTATCACAAGCGGCCAGCTTCTCAGATAACGCCCAACAAAACGGCTTAGTCGATTTTCCCATTCCGCTTAGTGCTTAAATCCATGTCAGAAATACCGGATAACCCTTAACCGCCCTTGCGTTAACGGGGCGTTTAATGAAAAGATACCGTCCTAATAAAAATTCGATAGATGGACTCTTTTCATGCGCTTGTTTTCTTTCTCCGTTATCGCCATTGCCTGTCTCTCTACGGGCAATCTGTACCCTGGGAATGCTTTTGCCAATGATGCGAAAACCACAACCCAAACAACTCCGGCAGCCACTATGGCGCAAGCCTCTACCACCGAAACATTGGCAGTTGGCTCCCCAGTAATCACAACGTCACAGGATGCAAGTCCAGCAGCGAATAGCCAAGCAACTGAAACTGCGACTAATGTACTGGCCGATACCACAGTTGCAGCGCCAGAAGCACAACCAGCGCCCATTCCTAAACGAGCCAACACCTTTGTCAACGATGCGATTTTACCGCCAAGCATCACTTGGCATGGTGCCAGCGAATCGCTCATGTTAAGTGTTGATAGCGAGTGGGCGACTCCCTTTGAGCAAAGTGGCGGTATTGAAAGTCCAAGCTACGATGCCACTATCGCTTGGCTCGACAAACTCGCGGGCGAGACAGATAAATTACAAAAGGTGAGCTTAGGTAAGAGCCCACAAGGGCGCGATATTTGGATGTATATCGCCAGCAGTGAAGGCATTAATGAATCGGCACGCCTCAAACAAAACACTAAGCCAACAGTGCTAGTGCAGGCGGGAATTCATGCGGGAGAAATCGACGGTAAAGATGCCGGCATGATGCTGCTACGTGACATTATCCAAGGCGATAAAAGTGCCCTGCTCGATAAAGCTAACCTCTTGTTTGTGCCTATTTTTAGTGTTGATGCCCATGAGCGCAGCGGCGAATTTAATCGTGTAAATCAACGTGGCCCTGTGAATATGGGCTGGCGCACTACGGCTAATAATCTCAACCTTAACCGCGATTATGCTAAGGCCGACAGCTTAGAAATGCAGCACATGCTGCGCGCAATCAACGTATGGCAACCGGATCTGTATATCGATGTGCATGTTACTGACGGCATCGACTATCAATACGATGTTACCTTTGGTTATAACCTTGCCCAAGGCTTAAGCCCTGCGAGCTACCGCTGGCTCGAAAACAGCTACAGACCTGCGGTTGAAGCGGCATTAACGGAACAAGGCCATATTCCCGGCGCACTGATTTTTGCCGTGGATAACGCCGATATTAACAAAGGCATGTCGCTGTGGAATCCAAGCCCGCGCTTCTCTAACGGTTATGGCGATGCTCGCCATTTGCCCACCATTCTGGTTGAAAACCACAGCCTAAAGCCCTTTAAGCAAAGGGTGCTCGGCACTTATGTGATGTTAGCGCAAACCCTCAAAACCGTGGGTGAACAGGCGACGAAACTTAAGAGTGCGATTCAAGAAGATAAATACCGCGCCTCACCGCTAATCACCCTTACTTGGAAATTAGCACCATTAGAAAAAGGCTGGGATTTTAAAGGCATAGATTATCAACTTGAAAAGAGCCCCATCAGTGGCGCTGAAGTTGTGCGCTGGACAGGTGAACCTAAGCTTTACCCTAACTTGCCTGTGATGGCTGAAACAGTGCCCGACATTAAGGTCACTCGTCCGAGTGCTTACTATATTCCAGCGCAATGGACTCAAGTGATTGATCGTCTTAACGTGCATGGCATTCGCATGACCACGCTCAAAAAGCCAACCGAGTTGAAATTGCAGCAATATACCCTCAGCAATCCCGTGTTTAACACTAAGGATTTTGAGGGCCGCCAAACGGTCAAAGCCGAGTCAGAGTTAACCAAAGTCAGCACAACTCTGCCCGCTGGCACCATTAAAATCAGTACGGATCAACCGCTAGGTGATCTGGCGATTTTACTGCTTGAGCCGCAATCACCAGATTCTTTACTGCAATGGGGTTTCTTCAATCCTATCTTCACTCGTACTGAATACATTGAAGATTATGCGGTAGAGCCACTGGCGGCCAAGATGCTAAAAGATGATCCTAAGCTACAAGCTGAGTTCGACAAAGCACTGACCAATGCCGAGTTTGCCGCCGATCCTGAGGCACGCCTACGCTGGTTCTATGAACGCAGCCCTTACTACGACAACCAATACCTTAAGTATCCGGTTTACCGTAGTCGCTGATCATCGCGATTACAAAACGGCAGTGATTAAGCGGGCTTACGCGCGCTGATGCTATACACCAAGGGCACCTTCTGCCCTTGGTGTGTTAACACATAACGACCATCTTCTTGCGCTTCGAGCCCTTCAAAGCAGTTGTAGGGGCTGAAATCAAATTCGTGGAAAAACTCCAACACTAAGCCCGCCTGCAATAACGCATTGATCACTTCAGATAAACTGTGCGACCAGCACATTAAGGTTTGCTGATCATCACCGGTATTTTCGGTATATGTGCCTTCCTGCTCTATGTCTGGCTCACCCCGATTAAAATAGCTATAGCCATCGAACAACTGCTGCGCCGGATGAAACTCGGCCATGTAAAACTGTCCGCCGGGTGTTAAACAGTCGGCAACCGTCTGCGCCCATAGGGTTAAATCCGGCAGCCAAACAATGGCACCATAGGACGTAAACACAATATCGTGAGGCTCAACCTTGCTCGCCACACTGTAAACATCGCTACAGATAAACTCGGCGGACAACTGTGTCCGTTCTGCCAGCTTTTGCGCTTCAACAATCGCGACCTCTGACAAATCGACGCCAGTGACTCTCGATCCCATTCGCGCCCACGACAAGGTGTCTAAGCCGAAATGACATTGCAGATGCAGCAAACTTTTACCTGCAACCTCGAGTTCACCTAGCTCAATTTCCCGCAGCGAAGTCTTACCACTAAGAAAGCCCGCCACATCATAAAAATCAGAAGTTAAATGTACCCGAGTGCGCGCATCCCAAGCCGTTTTGTTTGTTGTTAAATAATCCATCAGCATCCCTTCTTGTCTTTTTTGTATTTTTGATTCCGCGTGACTTACGGAGCTTAAACTAACTTAATAAATGAGCAATTTCACTAATCTATGAGTAAATCACCCATGTAGCGGACATGTCCGCACAGTTAACCTCGGACACTTTCAGCTTAACCAATTGATTATAAATGAAACTTAAAATTGGCATGGGCTGTGCAATGTCTTACACATCGCAAGACGACTCAGCACTCACCCAAAAAATCGAGTGCCAGATAAACAAGGAAGCTAACATGTCACTACGCCCATTTATATTCACCCTCGCTTTTATAGTGTTTTTTACTGCTGGGGTATCGCTCACTGGCTGCATTCTTAATGTGAACGCAGCAGGCATGCCAGACTTAGACCACCAACAACGCGAACTCACACTCGATAGCCAAGACTTACAAGGCCTGATTGCAGAAACTGGCGCAGGCAGTTTGGAAATTATCGGTGTCAAAGGCCTTAGCCAAATTAAACTCGTCGCCGACATCTATAGCAATAAGGACGGCAACGATGACAGCAAAGTCATTCTCACCCTTGAGAAAAAAGCCAATAAAGCCAAGCTCAAGGCCAACTTTGAGCAAACAGATTCTAACAATGACTCGCCCTATATAGACCTAAAACTGCAAGTCCCTGCGAACTTTACACTGGATATAGATGACAGTTCAGGGGCTATTTTGATCAACAAGATGACGTCGGACATGAACGTCAAAGACGGTTCGGGTGAACTCACTATCAACGGTGGTAACAATATCAACATAGAGGATGGCTCAGGTGATATTGAAATCAGCCAAATCAACGGCAGCCTAACCATTGAAGATGGCGCTGGTGCCATCAAGGTGACCGATATTCGCGGCAATATCGCAATTGATGACGGCTCGGGCAACATAGAGGTCGCCAATGTGCAAAGTGCTGTGACCATCACAGATGGCTCAGGCAACATTAATGTCTTTAACACTAAGGGATTAACGATTCTTGCGGCAGGTTCTGGCGATGTGACATTTAACAAAATCGACGGCCCAGTAAGCATGCAATAACGCGCCGTTTTACCACTCTACTCCCAAAGGTTTTACCCACTTCCCGGCGTAGAGGCTGATGTTGCAACGGTTCCCAGCCAAGATGTCAGTCTTCTACCCACCCTTTTAAGCGTATGCCCGACTTATGCATTTATGCCACTAACCCCTTGTAGTGGCATTTTTTTATACCGAAATTAAGCTTGAGTTTGCAGAAATGATGTTGATTTTATTCAGACCGTTACGCTTTAACCTTGTGGATTTGCTAAGATTGTCAGCCTTCCCACTTCAATAGTCGAAAAGTCACACTGTATTGCCAGTAAGGTCGAGAATATGGATCAGTTTTCGGAATACCAAAAAGAAATTGAAGCGCTTTCTCTATCGGATAACCCTAGACAGATAATGGAAGGACTAGGGGATATTTGTTTTGATGGCGAATCTTTTTATCGCAACGGCAATAAAGCCCTAGCCAAACACATTTTCAAGCATATTTACGCCTTAGATGCGCACTCAGACTATTTATCACACGCCAGGACTGTCGCAAAAGCCTTTCTTATAACCTTGGAAGAAATTCCCCCTATCTCCCTAGAAGATGTTATTTTACAGATAAAGCATGAGCATGCCTCATTAGCTACACATCAATTAAATCTGCTGATTGCAAAGCGTATTTTTAGGGAATTTAGTCACCATCAAGATGCTATCCACATCACTATGCAATATCTCACCCAAGCCGAGGCACTTACCCCTCTGAGCAAGAGTGACCTTCGCTTTAAAGCTTTAGTCAGCTCAAATAAGAGTGAGTAAAGGGATAGCGTGACAGAATAAATCATCAGAATTTAGAGCCGCTTCTCAAAAGAAATGCAAAAATATACCGGAAAAGATCAACGTTCTGAATTCGACAACCCAATTTTAATTAAGTGATAATATGGACATTTCATCTTTTAAGAAATATATAAAGTTAGCACCAGAAAATGTTTCAGAATGGCAGAGATGGGAAAATTCATTACCTACCTTCGATTCTATATTACCAATATTGGATTATGTATATAACACTGAGTGGCAGCGAGATGATTGGAAAGCCATAATGGCATTCATTCGGAAAGGTTATGTTGAGCAAAATGAATCATCTGAATTGGTTGACGGGATTAAGCATGTAAATATATTCAACTCCAAAGTTATTAATCTAAAAGTTGATGTCGCAATTTCATTAAACTGCTCCATTGTTCGTTCATTAGAGTCAATTAATTTATGCTCAGACTCAGTTGAATCATTAAGTGTGTCCCATGCAAGCAAACTCTCTGAAATTACCGGAAACACCCAGAATTTAAGCTACTTATCTTTAAATAAATGTCAAAAGTTAGATTTTGGTTCTATCATTTCAACGCTGGACAGCGTAAAAATTTTAGACCTCAGTGGAAACCCACAGTTGTCCAGTATTGACGAGTTGCGTGGAAATAAAAATATTTTTGCGTTGTATCTTGTTGAAACAAATGTAATTAAAACTAAAGAGACTGTAGAAATCTTGGCTTCGATACCAAACTTGAAAAAACTTTGGATTAAAGCAAACAAAAAGGAGTTGGAACTTTTAAGAGAAGCCCTACCAGGGATTGTAAATTAAGCATAGAAAAAGGCCGGACATGTAGTTCGAGAGCGCGAAAAGATCTGTGTAAGTGGCATTCTTAAGCTGTTGAATGGAGTTCAGAATACCAATAGCAGACAAACTTATCGCTCAGCAGAAGAAAAAATCGACTCACCCCAATAATAAATCCGGCAATAAACCGGCCAGTGGCATTTTTTTAACTCTCAATTTCTACTTCTCTAACCCCAATGCAGACCAGTCTTTGGTGACGACTAAAGCTTAACCATTTGATTTATTATGAAAGTTAATCGTTAAGCTATTAAGCACTGCCATTCCAGTGACTCGCCGCCCTGTCGTTTAACAAGAAGTGCACCTATAGGCTCGACGGCGGCATCTGCTGCATACAGAAGTGCAAATACCGCGATCACATGGATGTGAAAGAGCGGCCATGCCGCCAACGGTTACTTCCATGACAGTGCTTAATCTCATTAACCTTTGAGTATACCTGTGGCCAAATTGAACAATGAATGCCTTAATAAACTTCACATATAATGTTGCATTCAAGTATGAGCAACATTGCCACTAGCCCCCAACCTTGAACTAAAAATACCAAGCTTTAGGAATCACTCTTAAATGCTTTATTATCTTAATGACTTTCGACCAAACCTCTCATAATCATGGACAATAGCTTCAAACAGTTTTGAACCTACCACTTTATCCACATTATCAATCACATAATTTTCAATCTTTGCAAGCTGTTCTTCTGGGATTTGCTCGTATAGTTCAGATATTTTATTTGCAGCATCCCTGATATAACCATCAAAACCGTCAGGAAAGACATACTGTCTTGGGGATATTGTTCCGCCGCTAATAGCCACACGGCTAGATCGCATTTGTTTCGATTGCTTTGACTTAATTACACCTATAACAATAAACGAAGGTAACTTCGTATAAATGTACGTGCCTTGTGAGTTACCCACAATATCCATGGCAATAGCACGAAGGAAATACCGATTGATGTTTGTTGGAAGACTATCGAAATTTGTTGACTCAATAACATCAAGAGGAAATATGTGTTGCTCAAATTCGTATAAGTTTGAAGATTTACCAAGTAAGAAGTTGGCTAACCCCTCTTCAGCTTTTGCCAACATTTCTAGGTATTCTTGCGGTTTAGTTTCATGGCTATTTTTGCTGCGAACATAAGTAAGTGTTCGCCAAGACAAAGAGGCTGCAAATTTTGACAACCAATTTCCATACACTGCTACTAAACTCGAGTTTTTCATATAAGGGTGGAATATTTTAACCGAAAAAGTTCTTTCCCATGTTGAAAATAAATCTTCGCAAGCTCCACATAACCAATATTCTTTGGCTATATCTTGCTGTCGTTTACTTACTTGATTTCCATCTCTTAAATAACCCGTAATTGAAGTCTTCTTAAGCCACTTTCCTATAAATTTTGGAATAAAATGACTCAACTCAAGCTTCGCTTCTTGATTACATAATTTGCAAACGCCATGCATATAAAAAAGACCTCCATTAAGATAACCTTTGAATAGTGTGCATGCTCGCTTACCTCATTAGAGCAGAGAAAGCGTGCATCGTTAACTATTTGTATCAAAATAAATTAATCAGATTTCTATCACTTTCCTTACACAACAATCTATCAGACAGAATATCCCATGTGCGAGTTACAAACCTATCATATATTGCAATAGGATCATGCCAACTAAGATAGATAGTTCTGTCTGACATTAGGCTTAAGAGAATGCTCTAGGTAACAGGATACTATGCAGTTAGCCAGATTAAGCACTGACATGGAAGTGACCGTTGACGGCATGGATGCCGTCGTCGAGCCTATAGGGACATATTTACGGCGAGTCACTGGAATGACACAGTGCTTAATCATTCCTCGTCACAGAACAAGTATGATGCAGTGTTAACGCTCTAGTAATCCACGCCCTGACTCAATCAACGCCAGCTTTTGAGCACGGCTTAACTTTTTAACTGCAATTTCACGGCGTAGTGCATCGCCGTGACTGCCAACCTGCTCTTGATACATCAGCGTTAATGGACCTTTACCGCGCAGATACTTAGCGGATTTAATGCCACCCGACTGATGCTCGCTAAAACGTCGCGCTACGTTGGTGGTGACACCTGTGTATAAATGCCCGTTGGCGCAGCGGACTAGATACAAGTACCAGAGGGATGCTGATTTTATGGGTGTAGGCTTCAGAGGTACAGGATTTAATGGTACGGGATTCAGCGCATCTTCTGTCGTAGCGACAGCGCTAGCCACTGGGGCAAGTGTATCTGCCACCAGTGACTCATGTTGCTGTAAAGCGCCTCTGTCAGTATTACCTAGGTTGACGGCTGATCCAGTCACTTGCGAATGACCTACTTCGCCATACCTAATAGACTCAAGAAGAAGGCATATTCTTGGGCAGTGTCTTGGTACTGGCGATAACGACCACTCTTACCGCCGTGGCCAGCTTCCATATCCACATTGAATAACAACACCTTATCATCCATCTTGTACCACTTATTCTGTACATCGCGCAGTTTAGCGACCCACTTGGCGGGTTCAAAATACTGCACTTGGGAATCATGCAAACCAGTCGTCACTAACATGTGTGGGTATTCTTGCTCGGTGACATTGTCGTAGGGCGAGTAACTCAACATGTAATCAAAGTAAGTTTTCTCGTTCGGATTGCCCCACTCGTCGTACTCATTGGTCGTCAACGGAATCGACTCGTCCAGCATAGTCGTCACCACATCAACAAAGGGTACATGGGCTGCAAGGGCGAAATACTTATCCGGCGCTTGGTTAGCAATCGCGCCCATTAGCAAACCACCCGCGCTGCCGCCAGAGGCAACTACCTTGTTTTTGTCGCCATAACCTTGCGCCGTTAATGCCGTTGTTACGTCAATAAAATCATTGAAGGTATTCTGCTTATTCAACAGCTTACCATTGTCATACCAAGGGCGACCTAGCATTTCTGAGCCGCGCACATGGGCGATGGCATACACAAAACCGCGGTCGAGCAAACTGATAACGGATGAAGAAAAATCGGGTTCTACTGTGTAACCGTAAGATCCATAACCGTATTGATACAGAGGGTTAGTGCCATCTTTCTTGAATTTATCTTTACGATACACCAAGGAAACGGGCACTTTTGCACCATCGCGGGCCGTCACAAATATCCGTTCGGCACGATATTGGCTGGCATCGAAGCCGCCTAAGACTTGATCTTGTTTCAATAAATCACGTCTATCGGGATTCACCAGCGAATATTCGTATACGGCTTCTGGCGTCGTTAGGCTGGAGTAGAAAATGCGTAACTTATTGCTGTCTTGCTGGGAATTAATCTCTAAACCCATCACATAGGCAGGTTCATCAAAGCTCAACTCGAAGGGCTTTTGACCATTGAGCGGCATCACTTTAATCCGCGTCAGGCCGTTTTCACGGGTCTGAATAATCAGATAATCCTTGAGCACTAACTCGTCTTCGATACGGGCATTGGGATTATGCGCAACCACTTCTTGCCACTTAGATTTGTCCGCCGCATCTTTGATGGCAACTTTCATCAAACGGAAGTTAGTCGCCTGCCAGTTGGTGAGAATGTAATAAGTATCACCCAGTTTAGACACACTGTATTCGTGACCTTCTTCCCGCGCTAACACTGGCTTGAATAAACCTAAAGGCTCGCTGGCATCGAGAATAGACACTTCACTCGTCGTGGTGCTTTCTTGGAACAACACAATTTGCGACTCATCTAAGGTTTTACCAAGTGAAATATAAAATGAATCGTCTTGTTCTTCATACACTAAGACATCGCTCGATTGCTTAGTGCCCAGCTCGTGGCGATACACTTGATAGCCCAGCAAGGTTTTTAGATCTTTGGCGATATAGAACACATGCTTGTTGTCGTTCGCCCACACTACGCGACCTTCGGTATTTTCAAGCACGTCGGTGATCATGTCGCCTGAAGCCAAGTCTTTAAAATAGATGTGATATACACGGCGGCTGAGGACGTCTTCGCCAAAGGCCAACATGGTTTCATCTGGGCTGACACTGGCGCCGCCTAAACCATAAAACTCATGGCCCTTAGCTCGCTCGTTAACATTGAGCATCACTTGCTCAACACCATCGGCGCCCTTACGGCTGATCAGCGGATATTCGCTGCCCTCTTGGTATCTGTGATAGTAGCTGTTCTGATGCCATTGGTACGGCACGCTCGACTCATCGGCGACTAAACGCTCTGTTAACTCTTTATAAAGACCATCTTGCAACGGCTTTAATGGTTTGAAATAAGCCGCGGTATAGCGATTCTCAGCGTTGAGATAGGCCAACACTTTAGGATCCTTGCGCTCATCATCACGCAGCCAATAGTAATCATCGGTACGTGTTACGCCATGTAAAGTCATCACATGGGGAATTTTTTCAGCAACCGGAGCGGGTACTTGCCCTTTGGAGGTCGAACAAGCGGATAACAGCATAGCAATACCTAAAGTGAGTAGCAGAGAGCGCATTTATACGTCCTTGTGACGTCCATAACGACCGTCGAAGAATGCGACGGCAAGTCAATTAGCTTATGTGTTCAGTATGATAGTGGTCAGGTGTGCACTAGCGCAAACATTGAACGCGAGAAGTTGCCATTCGCGGTAAATAAGAGCAACATAACCGCGTTTTTGAGCGCAAATGGCTCAAAAGCAAATTCTCAGGGCGGGGTGAAACTCCCCACCGGCGGTAAATGGGTAACGACTAAGTGATTATTTTGCTGAGCGACACCCAAAGCCCGCGAGCGCCCGAAATCACTTTCGGGGTCAGCAGATCTGGTGCCTTAGATTTTGCCTAGTGCAAAACTGACTATTCCAGAGCCGACGGTAATGGACTGTTTGCTTTAATGGCGACAGTGCTGAGTCCGGATGGAAGAGAATGTAAGACAACATTGTGGTATCTCAGTGCAACGCGCTGATGTATCTCAGTGTTAGCCTCATGTTTTGCAATAACTTCACCCCAAGTGAAGTGATATTGCTACAGCAAAATCGAGCCATTGGGTTTGATTACGTTGTATTTCTGCACGCCCTGATTCTGGATATTCCAATGTCGTTTATTTAAGGATATTAACCATGAATCAGTCTTTACTTGCTCCTTTTGGTACTGCTATCGAACGCGTTGAAGCGGGTCTTAATGCCCTGCGTCAAGGCCAAGGTGTGTTAGTTGTCGATGACGAAGATAGAGAAAACGAAGGCGATTTAATTTTCGCTGCCGAGACGCTGACTAACGCTCAAATGGCCATGCTCATCCGTGAATGTAGCGGTATTGTTTGCCTGTGTTTACCCGATGCAAAAGTCAAAGCCCTCGAGTTGCCCCCTATGGTGGAAAACAACTCGAGCCAATACGGCACGGCGTTTACTGTGAGTATTGAAGCTAAAGTTGGTGTGACTACAGGGGTTTCTGCCGCCGATCGCGTGACCACCATTAAAGCGGCGATTGCCGATGGCGCTAAGCCAAGTGATCTCGCTCGTCCTGGCCATGTGTATCCACTTCGCGCCCAACCGGGTGGGGTATTGACCCGCCGTGGTCACACTGAAGGCACTATTGATTTAATGCAACTCGCGGGTTTAAAAGCCGCTGGCGTATTGTGTGAAGTCACTAACACCGATGGCACTATGGCGCGTTTACCCGAAATTATTGCCTTCGGTGCGCAGCACAATATACCCGTATTAACGATTGAAGATATTGTCGTTTATCGCAAATCATTGCTGGCCAATGTCGGCTAGATAACATGCCAATCGCCTGAATCTAGGGCATTGATTTAAATAGAAGGACGTTTAGCTGCGGCAAACGTCCTTTTTATTTAAGTAGATTTACCGTTAACAATCGCGTTCCACCTAATGCACTAAAAAACCGATGAAAGGTAAAGTTAAACAAGTCATTCTTTCGAATGATGAAATACTGCTTCACATCACAGACAAAGCAAATGCTTGTTTGATAGGTGCAAAATAGGTTAATAAAAATAGTCTCTTAGCATGATATATAACAATTTGCTTAATTTCGTGACCTAGATTAGATATCCATAAACTAAAGGTCGCGGTGGCTGGCCGCCTATGTTAAATATCCTCACCCTGTGCCTAGTCCTATTTGTAACTCGGATTCAACGTTATTACGTTGAATTTTCTTTTTCTGCCTAGGTGAACGAGTGGAGTGATCTTTAATGCCGTCAGCGCTACACCATCTCAGTTTGAAGCAAAAGCTCATTCTGTTTTCGTTAGTCCCATTATTAATGATGAGCTTTTTCATTCTGACGCGCATGCATGACTTGATAAAGGAATCACACTCAGCCAAGCACAATCATCTTGCGGTACAAACGACGGTACAAATCACTGAGCTACTCTATCAGTTGCAAAACGAATATGGTCTAAGTACAAATCAGCGACCAACCGATGAAGTGCTATTACAGCAACAAGCGACTAGGTCAAAAGCACTCGATGCATTACTGAACAGTGAGCCTTTAGAGCATCTTCTGGAGGCGCTCGACCCTAAAAGTATTGAAGCAAACAAAATGAATGCATTGTTGGATGCGCTCAAACTCACAGGCAACAAACTCGCTAACGTTCACCAAAACCACACAGACGAAACACTGAGTCAGTTTACGGAACTCTATAATCAATTCCACACTCAGCTTTTACAGCTCATCCAGTTATTACAGTTACAAACCAATGAAATCAGTCAGTCCCGTGCCTATACCGATCTATTGAACCTGCTTATGGTGCAGGAGTTGGCCGTAAAAGAACGAAGTGCCATCAATCAATTACTGCTCAGCAAGTCACTCAATATTAATGATTACCGCACCATAATCTCCTTTATGTATGAATATGAGCGAGCCGTGATGCACGCGAGTAATGCATCAATTTCCGATAGAAGGTCCTTACTGCAAAACCTACAAGATTCGCCAGAAAATCAACGCATTCTGCAAATCAGCAAGCAAATTGAACAACAAACTCGCATTAGCGCTCTGGCACAAAATATTAATGCCTACTTAGGTTACGGTGGCTTAATGGGCAGTTTTCAGGACTATTTGCTTAAGGGCGATGAGATTTCACTGCAAAAATTTAATGCAGCACTTGCGACGATTCAGCTTAATTTGGATGAACTCAGTCACGAGACTCGTTCTCTACCCGAATTTAAGGTGGCGCTCAAAACCATTGAGGACAGCATAAATCAATACCAGTTCAGCATGGTCAAGTTGCAGCAACTGAAGCAGCAAGGTTTGCCGATGACGGAGATCAAAGCCATCGCGCAAGTCCCTGCCAGTGAGGACAAATTAAGCCAAGCGATGAGCCAACTATTAATGCCGCCACATCCAATTGATAGCCAGGAGTGGTGGGATCTCACCACTCAGCGTATCAATCAACTACATTTGCTGGCGCAAAATATCACCAAGAACATGGCGCAGCAGAGCGAATATCAACAAAACCACACCTTAATCTTACTCGGCTTATACTTGTTCTCGGCTTTGTTCACCGCGACCATCACACTTTGGCTTGGACAAAAGATCATCCGCAATTTTATGGATAAGATCACTAAGATTGCCAATGACATGCAGCAAATGGCAGCAGATCCACAGCTCAATATTAATATCCAAGTCTCAGGCACAGATGAACTCGCCCGCATGGCCCGTGCCATGAACCGTATGATTAGCGAACGGCAAAAAGCGAACCATGCCCTAAGCCGTGCCGCAGCTGTGTTTGACTATTCTGCCGAAGGCATAGTGGTGACAGATGCCGACAACCATATTGAACTGGTCAACCCCGCGTTTTGCCACATTACGGGCTATTCATTGGAAGAAGTAAAAGGCCGCAGTCCCTCCCTACTCAGCTCTAGCCGTCATCCTAAACACTTTTATACCGCCATGTGGGAGTCACTACAAAAAGAAGGCAAATGGGAGGGTGAAGTTTGGAATAAACGCAAAGATGGCCAAGTATATCCCGAGTATCTAGCGATCACTGTGGTGCGAAATGAGCAAGGTAAAATAATCCAACATATTGGTTTATTTATGGATATCAGTAAGCGTAAGCAATATGAGCAGGATCTTTGGTATCAGGCCAACTTCGATGGGTTAACTGGGCTGCCTAATCGTAAGCTGTTCAATGAACGACTACAGCACGAAATCCATGTGGCGCAGCATGACTCTCGCAAGCTGGCTATCTTGCTGATTGATTTGGATCAATTCAAATATATCAATGATGTACAAGGCCATGCCACTGGAGACTTATTACTTAAAGATGTCGCAAAGCGCTTAGAAGGCATTGCGGGGAAAACCGATTTTATCGCACGTATCGGTGGCGACGAGTTTGTGCTTATCTTGCCACGGCTGACTAACGAACTCGCCATAGAACACATGGCAACCCGAATCATTGAAACCTTAGGTATGCCATTTAACTTAAATGACCGCGAGATCCAGATTTCGGCCAGCTTTGGTATTGGCGTCTATCCCGAAGATGGGTTAGATACTGGCTCACTCACCCGCAATACCGAAACCGCCATGTATCAAGCCAAAGATGCGGGACGGAACAATTTTAAATACTTCACCGCGGGTATGAATCAAGCCATGTTCGCCCGGATGGAGTTAGAACAACGTCTACGCCGTGCCGTGGCACAAAATGAATTTGCCCTGCATTATCAACCTATCGTGGATATGCAAACCGGAAGTGTCTGCAGCGTCGAAGCCCTTATCCGCTGGCAAGATCCCGAGCTTGGGTTGATCCCGCCGGATCAATTTATCCCATTAGCCGAAGAGACTGGATTGATAGAGCCTATGGGCGAATGGGTGCTCAACCAAGCCATGCATGACCTGAGGCAATGGCAGAAAAGTGGCTTAAATATCAATGTCGCGATTAATGTTTCCAGCCGCCAATGTATCAATACACGCGGTATGGGGTTCGACCAAGTGTTGCAAGAGTGCTTCAACCGCCACCACGTTAACCCACGAAATGTGCATATTGAGATCACTGAAAGCATGCTGATGGGCGATGCCAGCCATTGCTTGAGCACGCTCGAGTCTATTCGTCATTTAGGCTCGCAAATCTATATCGATGACTTTGGTACGGGTTATTCTTCCCTGAGTTATCTGAAAAAATTCCCAATTTCAGTGATTAAAATCGACCGCAGCTTTGTGGAAAATGCCCTCGAAAATAACTCGAACGCCAACTTAGTCAAAGCGATTGTCATGATGGGGCAAAGCCTAGAAATGGAGTTAGTTGCTGAAGGCATAGAAACCGAAGCACAGTGGCACTTCCTACGAGATTTAGGTTGTCACTTCGCTCAAGGGTATTTGATCTCCAAACCGCTCCCCTTTAACGAGATCACTCCCTTGCTACGCATCAAGCACACAGCGCTGTTGAATGATGGCTATCAAGATAAATGCGTGAATATCTAAGCTTATAAAAAATAAAACGATAAAGAACAAAAAAGCAGCCTAGGCTGCTTTTTTTGTGGCAAATAAAACGGGTTTAAGCCTGTGGTTGGCCTTGACCGTTCATTATGCTTTCGCCACCCTTAGAGGCTAGCTTAGCTAAATCTTTATCTATAAAGAACAGAGCCTTACCATCTTCGCCCACTAAACGTATCTTATCGACAATCGACTTAAACAGCTTTTCTTCTTCGTGCTGCTCAGCGACATACCATTGTAAGAAGTTAAAGGTTGAGTAATCTTGATTCGAAAATGCGGCATGGGCCAAGGCATTGATCTGACGGGTAATCAGTTGCTCATGCTCATAGGTTAATTCAAACAATGTCAGTAAAGAATCGAACTGTGACTGTGGCGCCGCAATCGCACCTAACAAAGGTAAGCCACCGGTTTCACTCACATACGTGAACAGACGACGCATATGGCCCATTTCTTCATCCGCGTGCTCACGCATAAACTTAGCTGCGCCTTCAAATCCCTGATCTTCACACCACGCACTCATTTGCAGGTATAAATTTGAGGAGAAGAACTCCATATTAATTTGTTCATTCAACTTTTCGATCATAGTTGCAGACAGCATAGTAAATCCTCTTTTGCATTCGAACTGAATCATGGGGGACATTGTCATCAAGGGGGTCGACAAAAGCAACAAAATTTACCTTTGGATTTCTTGCTAAGTTAATGATTCATTGATAAAAATGATTTTCATTTGTTCATCGACTCGCGTTCAACCCTCGAATTAGCGCAGTAAATTGTATGACTTCTAGCGAGGTTATCGCCCAAAGTGGCAGAAAAAACTGACTGGCCTATCACAGAAACTCACATGCAAATCATAGCCATCCCAGATCAGCGTGGCATAATAGCCAGTCATAATCAGGTGGAAATTCATTCAGCGTCATTACGACCCATTGCATATAAGGCAGACCCTAATGTCCGTAACAGCCGATCCTTGTTCGCAACCTAGCTTAATGCATCCAGATCAAGCTATTCCCCTTTTGCTCGAGCAAGTTAGCCCAGTGTCAGACACCGAAGTCGTATTGCTTCCCCATGCCCTTGGCCGCGTCCTAGCAGAAGATTTAGCTTCCTGCATCGACCTGCCGCCCTTTAACAACTCCTCTATGGACGGCTACGCCTTCCGTTTTGTCGACTTAAATACGCAAACCAATCAGACCGCATTGCGCCTTATCGGCAGTTCCTTCGCCGGCCATGGTTTTAAAGGTGAAGCCAAACCTAATACCTGCGTGCGGATCATGACAGGCGCGCCTGTGCCTACAGGTTATGACACAGTGCAAATGCAGGAAGAAGCCGAGGTTGAAGGAGAGATTATTCATATCCGCCACCCTAGGGCGCAAGGCGCCAATGTGCGTTGCCGCGGTGAAGAACTCACCCAAGGCACTAAAGTGCTCAGTGCTGGCATTCAAATTGGTGCCGCCGAACTCGGGGTGTTGGCCACGATTGGTGTTAGCCAAGTGCGAGTTTATCGTCAGCTTAAAGTGGCCTTTTTCTCCACAGGCGATGAACTGCGTCCCGTTGGCAGCGAATTAGCCCTAGGACAAATTTACGATTCAAACCGTTACTCGATCCAAGGCTTACTCAGCCGCGCTAACGTGGAATGGCTCGATTTAGGCGTAATAGCCGATGATCCTGAAGCCATACGTCAGGCATTTCGCCATGCGGCCAGCCAAGCCGACATGGTATTAACCTCGGGTGGCGTGTCGGTCGGTGAAGCGGATTTCACTAAACAAATTCTTGATGAGGAAGGCAAAATTACCTTCTGGAAACTCGCCATCAAACCAGGCAAGCCCTTTGCCATGGGCCGTATCGGCAAAGCGATATTCTGTGGTTTACCGGGGAATCCCGTGTCTTCTATGGTGACGTTTTACAAACTCGTTTGGCCAATACTGAACAAGATGCAGGGGTTAACCCCAGTTGCACCTTTGATGTTAGACGCTACGCTCACCACGCCTGTGCGTAAACAACCGGGCCGCGTCGAATATCAACGGGGCATTTTAAGCCGTAATGCACAAGGTAAACTTGAAGTTGCCATTACTGGTAGCCAAGGTTCTGGCATGTTGACTTCGATGAGCTTAGCAAACTGTTTCGTTTTATTGGAGCAATTCCAAGGTGATACTTCCGCTGGCACCCAAGTGACTGTCGAGCCATTTAACAGCGTGCTTTGCTAGGAAAATCCCAATGAATGTGCCAAAAGATATTCTCAGCGACAGCGAACTCTTAAGATACAGCCGCCAAATATCCATCAAGGCTATGGATATCGACGGTCAAGAACGCTTAAAACAAGCCAAAGTGCTGATGATAGGCGCTGGCGGTTTGGGCTGTGCCGCCAGCCAGTACCTCACGGTTGCGGGTATTGGTGAACTGACACTGGTCGATTTTGATACAGTTGAATTATCCAACCTGCAGCGCCAAGTGCTGCATCAAGATGCTAATGTCGGCCAGCCTAAAGTCGAATCGGCTAAACAGAGCCTCATGCAGCTCAATCCCTTTATTAAGATCAATATTATCAATGCCGTATTAGATGATTATGAGATTGACGCCCTTGTCGCCGATCACAATCTAGTGCTCGACTGCACCGATAATGTCAGTGTGCGCGAGCAACTTAATCTCAGCTGTTTTAAGCATAAAGTGCCCTTAGTGTCTGCCGCGGCAATTCGGATGGAAGGCATGGTCACTGTGTTCGATTATCACAGCGAAACGCCTTGTTATCATTGCTTTAGCGCCCTATTTGGCGAGCAACAACTGAGCTGCGTTGAATCGGGTATCCTAGCCCCTGTCGTCGGCATGATAGGTTGTTTGCAGGCGGTTGAAGCCATCAAAGTGATCACTGGCATGGGTAAAACCTTAGCGGGACGCATTTTGATGATCGATGCGATGACGATGGAGTTTCGCGAGATGAAGTTACCGAAACAAGCCCGCTGCAGTGTTTGTGGCACTGAAGAGGCTTAGGTTGTTCTCACTTGAAAAACGGCTTTATTTACACTAGCTTAATTGCCACCGCTTAATTTGCCGTCATATAGCCCAACACTGATGACGCTTAATGGCCCGTTAAAATAAGGAAATCACAAGGAAAACATATGGATTCGGAAAACAGTGTATTTGACCGCATGACCACAGACGACCCAATAGTTGGCGCAGGTATTTACAACCTCGTTATCGGCCTCACGCTGATTTGGGGTTTTGCCGTTAACTATTGGATGGTCACCAATATCGACCCAGAGGCGATTGCCAATGTTAATCCTTGGATTTTCTTTATCGGCTATTTCGCCTCCTGTTTCTTTGGGATTTATCTATTCCAAAAATCGACTAATCCCGTTGTCAGTTTTATTGGCTACAACTTTGTAGTCGTACCTTTCGGCTTAATTATCAATATGGTGGTTAGTCAATACGATCCCGAATTGGTGACCGAAGCCATTCGTATCACAGGGCTAGTGACCATAGCCATGATGTGTTTAGGCACACTCTTCCCCGCCTTTTTCCAAAAAATTTCCGGCGCACTCACGATTGCTTTATTGCTCGTTATCGTCGTCGAACTGATTGAAGTGTTTATCTTTAATACTCACCACGGCATTTTAGATTGGATAGTCGTGCTGATTTTCTGCGGTTATATTGGTTATGACTGGGGACGAGCGAATCAAATTCCTAAAACCATAGATAATGCTATCGATAGCGCCGCCGCTTTGTATATGGATATCATCAACTTGTTCCTACGGATCCTGCGGATTTTAGGGCGAAAATAACTCACCAAGGAGTGTCTATGAAAATCAAATTCCTGCTTGTTACTGCTCCACTTCTGGCGAGTGTGGTATTAGTCGGATGCAGTGATACTGAACAAGCAAAAATAGCCAATCCCGCCTCTGAGTATTGTGTCTCCATTGGTGGCAAATTAACAATTGAGAAAACCGCCGAAGGTGAACATGGGATCTGCACCTTACCCAGCGGTGAAGCAATTGAAGAGTGGGCGTTATTCCGTCGCGAGCATAAGGAAGAAAAGCCGCAGTAACAGTGGCTATTTTTACCTTTAATAAAAACAAGCGCTATTGGCGCCTGTTTTGTTAACAGTACTTAATTGGGTCATACCCAAAAGCCTTAACGGGCTAAGTGTTCACCGCGCCAGATTGTGCGCTTAGCTGCTGACTGGAAGCTCCACGCTAAAACCCGCGTAATTTTATTACCCTGCTGCATCTCAATCGTTTTCACAGTATCGACTTTCAACTGCGCTAAGGCTTGATAACAAGGTTTCAGGTTTTCCTTCTTCGACACTAGACTGGTAAACCATAAGCATTGATCTGCAACCATTTGGCTCTCACGGATCATAGTCGCTAGAAACTGTCGTTCACCACCTTGGCACCAAAGCTCAGCCGCTTGACCGCCGAAATTCAGCTTAGGGGAAGACTTGACCAAGCCACCTCGATTGAGCTGCAGATTATTCACCTTACGCTTTGTACCTTCGCTCGCCTCAGCCATAGAGGCATGAAATGGCGGATTGCACAGGGTTAACTCAAAACGTTCTCCGGCTTGAATGATTCCCTTGAAGACCGCCTTGTCATCTGGCTGTAATCGTAAACTTATCTGCCCTTGCAGCAATGGGTTTTGCTCAATAATACTCTGCACATTACTGAGTGAACCGGCATTAATATCCGAGGCGACAAATTGCCAACCGTATACTTGGCAACCCAATATGGGATAAATACCGTTCGCGCCAGTGCCGATATCTAATACCCTAGTTTTATCCAAAGCAAATACATCATCGCCTTCGGCTAGAAGGTCTGCTAAATAATGTAAATAATCGACTCGACCGGGAATAGGAGGACATAACGCTCCATCAGGAATATCCCAAGACTCAATCCCATAATGATATTTCAGTAGCGCCGCATTAAGGATTTTAACTGCTAACGGATCGGCAAAATCGACCGATAAAGCCCCATAAGGCGTGGGTCGAACAAAGGCTTTTAGCTTAGGGAATGAACTCATCAGCGCCGGAAAATCATAGCCGTTCAAGTGTACATTTCGAGGATGTAAAGCTTTTTTAATCTCAGCACTAGGCCTGTTTTTGACCGACTTGGCTTTGCCTTTCACCTCAGTTCTAGCCTGCTTTGGTGCTTTAGTTTTTGCATGACCAATGTTGGCTGTACTCGTTAGGCGTTTCGCAGTCACTAATTGGACGGGTTTCACGGCAGGTTTTGACATAATAGCTCTTGTAACGCAATGGGCCGACCTGAGTCAGCCCATGGAATGGGGCAGTAAATTAATCGTACAGATAAGAGGTAAACAATAAGTTTACGATCAAGGGTTTGCCAGCTTCTTTGGTGATCAAGTTGTTGACCATTTCAAAGCACTCACGACGAATCTCTTCACGACCCGTGAGCGACTTAATCTTCTCTTCCGATTGATTGCCTAACACTTCAACAATTGCGGCTCGCAATAATGGATTATGGAGCTCAATTGTCACTAGATCATCTGGACTCTTTACCATTAACTCAACGCTAATCTTCACAAAACCCAATTTCTTGCGATTAGAAATATAGTTAGTGACAATTTCGGGTTCGAAACCATAGTAGGCATACTCACCCGTAGGTGGGGTTGCTGCAGCAGGTGCTGCTTCTTTTTCATCGGCCGCATAAACACTGAAAACACTGGTAAACAGGATCAGACAGACTGAGAGTAATTTTTTCATAGCGGCTTACGGCTCCCTAAAACAATAATGGTAATGGAAGAAACTTCCCAATCTATATAGCCAAACAACCTGAAGATGCAGTATCCGTATCTGGAAGTAGCTTGGGTATATATGCTCGCGTCGCGACATGCTAGACTGCCGACGTTTGTTTATATTGTAACGAGTATTTAATGAATGTGACTAGCTTAAGCTTTCCCTATGGTGAATCTATTCAGTGGTTTTCAGCCGATCTAGCCGACAAACTCCCCAAATCGCCCTTGAAAGAATGGTTGCTTGCCACTGGCAGCCTAACGCAAAAACTCAAAACTTGCTGTGCTCAATTTGAAGTAAAGATACTAGGCGAAGGACTGCATGCTCCCTTAGAGGGCGAATATCCCCAGCAAGGTGCTGTATGGATCCGTGAAGTCTTGCTTTGCCTCGACTCGATACCTTGGGTATTTGCCAGAACCTTGATCCCTGAAAAATTAATGGCCGAGCGCAAAATGGATTTCCTTAGTTTGGGTACTCGCCCCTTAGGTGAATTACTGTTTAGCCAAGATAACTTCATCCCCGGTAGAATCGAAGTGGCCAGTTTCGAAACCTGTAGTCGCCTTGGCCACTTAGCTGAAAGTTTAGATCAAAGTGTCGAACATGCACTCTGGGGACGCCGCCGCTATTTCCATCACGGTGAGCATGAAATGATCGTCAGCGAAATCTTTCTGCCAGCGGCCGAGCAAGCTATCCGTCAGTTGTAAACTTTAGATTTCACCCAAAGCTTAGTCAGAATTTAGCCTCAAGACAGATAAAAAATGCCTCTAGATCAGAGGCATTTTTGTTCGGGTTTCAAACAATCAACTTAGTGCACATTTAACTGGCGGCGCCAAGTCAATAAGCTAAGGAAGGTAAGGCTTAACCAACCTAAGCTGCCGCCACCTGAACTCTCACTGGCCGGCGGAGTTACTGGAGGCGTAACAGGTGCAACAACCGTTACCGTCGAACTGCTAATCGCCTTAGTATTTTGCGCATCTGTCACTGTAAGCTTCACAGTATAAGTGCCCGCCTTCGCATAGGTATGGGTTGGCGCCGTGACAGTGCTTGTCGTGCCATCACCAAAATCCCAAGCGTAGGTTAATACTCCCATACCGCCACCAATGTTGCTGGTGAAGCTTACTGCTAATTGGTTGACAGTATTAGTAAAACTGACAGTTAACGGCGCTATAGCATCAGAGTTCGCATTCGCAAGACGAATGACCGCAGTACCATTATTGCTGGCTTGAGATAGTACCTGCATTGTCAACCCCAGCTGCTGCAACACCATACCTGACTGTGGCTGTAGTGGCGCGCTGTAATCTAAGCTGTCATCGAACAGGCTGACAGCATCGCGATGATTGTCCTCCAAATAGAAGGTTTGATTTACTGTACTAAAGGCCGCATCACGAATTTGCACGTCGGTAGAGCGAGTGCCAATCATATTTTGGTCAGCATCAATCACGCCAATCAAGCCATGGCCAGCATGGTCTGAAACGTTATTGTCACTGTAGCTAAAATTTTCTAACCAGAGTAAAACTCCGGGATCAAAGCTTTTTGCTTTCAAACCCGCATCGACACCATTATGGCTACGCAGCTGGATAATATAACGAGACTGAGATTTGGGATCCGGACGAGAATCCTTAATCCGGCTATAGCCGTAAAACGTCATTTTATCCGCGACTTCAGCGTTATCACTATATAACTCAGTGGTATTTTGTTTAACGCTGATGTTATCAATAGCGATCCCTGACTTAGAGGTTAAATCATCGGTGACATAGTTGAACTCAACAGCAACAGATTTTCCAGAATATGCTGATAAATCATATTCTAATGTTACCCAAGCATCACGACCTTCCGCCTGAGCAAGCGCAGACGATTCACCAGTGATGATATGACGAGCGCTATTTATCCCATTGTTCGACTTAGTGTAATTACCCGCAATGGCCGCACCATCCACTTTCACCTGCATGTAGTCAAAGTCAAGTTCAATACTCCAACTGGCCTTCATACTCAGAATCAGTTTATCTGTGGTTACGGCAGGTAATTTAACATTAAAAATCATGCTGTTATTCAGCATATTTCCTTGGCCAGAATAGTACTGATAACTGCCCTGATAAGGTGTTTTAAAAGGAATTAGCGTTGGAGGAAGTGGAATAGAGATCTGATTAACCGCCTGATGATTAACCGCCTCATTCAACGTCACTTCCATGCCTGATTTGGGAATGCTATCTAAGGAAATTTCACGTTCATTTAACCACTTACCTTTGTATCTTTTCTGTAGATAAGATCGAGCATAAGGACTAAAACCACTCGGCTGAGCGCCAGGAATAGCACCAGCCCAACTACCACCAGACATTAAAGACCATAGCCCCACAGGCGAACCGTCTTTCTTATCATTTTCAGAGGTATCGTACTCATCAGGCAGACCTAGATCATGGCCAAACTCGTGGGTACACACGCCCGTTGCCGCATCGATAGGCTGGATTGTATAACCGAATACTTTTTTGTTCGTACCAGGAAGCGCATAACCATTGGTTGCTTGGTCGACATAATATCGATGCGACCATATCGCACTCGATCCTAGTTTTCCGCCGCCGACCTCTTCGCCTACGCTAGAGTGGAAAATCATCACATGGTCGATAATGCCATCGGGCTCATCGTAATTACCGTTATTGTTCAAATCATTTTGGTCTTCAACATCATAACTCGCCAACTCAGCTGCAGACATATTTGCAACAGCTTGAGATACGGCTTCTTTTACCAATTGTTCGACCTGTGAATCACTACGGGTATCTGGATCATTAACACCATAGTATTCAGCATTTTGCGAGGCGGTATACCAGCCCTTCACATCCCCAGTAAAGGAGAAGGTCTGCCCAGAAACCGCTTGATAATATTGATACCCCGAATCTAACGTCTGCCCCTGTGGACCTTTGAAGCCCGTAGGCGAAAAGAGTAATTGCTTGTAGTGGGACGCAGGATAACTCGGGTAATACATGTCTGTATCCCCCGCTTTTAAGCCATTGTCATCATGTTTTAGATCAGCAAAATCCACTAATACTGTGAGCACTTTAACGGTTTTCTTTACATCCGCATCGGCCTGTAAACGCTGTGCAGGTGAGCGCATCATTTGCGATGACTTAGCTCTTTGTAGACGCGCATGTTCAGCTTCAACTTCGATGCGCGGCGCTTTGGGTTGTGCCAAAGTGGCGCGATGAATATAAGCTTCTATCGCCTCCTGCTTTACGCTATCACTGGCATCGGCGGCCACTTCGCCACGCTTAATCAACCAATATAAAATTCGATCTTTATTAATCACACCCGCATCTGCAGGCGTATGATTCGGAGCGGCAATACTCGCGCCGCTAATCAATGCCAACATCAGTCCAAACGCTGTTACGCCTTTTGTACTTCGCATTTTTAACATCCTTCTGTAACAGCTAACGCCGTTTACGCCATTCTATTTATTGAGACTAGTGTCTCTTTGTATTAAGACAAATTGCCTTTAATTAGTAACCTACTCGGGGTTTATCCGTCTTCAAGTGATAGAGACAGAGTTTTCGACATTAGCAGCACTGCACCTCAGTAACAACTTGATACACCTGTTCGCAGGTAAGATTTGCACTTTTGTCAGCAAATATTCAGCAAACCTCTGTGCTGACTCAATTCCAAGCCAAATCTCAGCCATAAAAAAAACCGCATTAACAACGTTAATACGGTTTCGTTTTGATCAAACTAGATAAAGTTAGCCAGCGGTTTTCAGATAGTTTGAAATACCGTCGAGGAACATTTGCACTGAGATCATGACCAGCACCATACCCATCAAACGCTCGACTGCTGTGAGCCCCTTTTCCCCCAGCACACGGGTGAAAAGTTTATAAAACATTAAGATCACCGCACTCGCCCCCCAAGCTGACACTAACGCTATGGTCCAATCGCCCATACGTGAGCTATCGGTATGCGCCAGTAAAATCAAGGCTGCAAGAATCGATGGGCCAGCCATCAAGGGAATAGCCATAGGCACGATAAAAGGCTCTTCTCCCGCGGCTAATCCAACGACACCACCGGGTTGGGGGAAAATCATCTTAATCGCGATCAAAAACAGAATAATACCGCCTGCAATACTCACAGATTCGGAACGAAGATTTAAGAAACTTAAAATGGCTTCACCCGCATAAAGGAAAGACAACATGATCACTAAGGCGAAAAGTAATTCGCGGATCAGTACCTTACGACGTTTCTTGGGATCGATATGCCGTAGAATCGACGCGAAAATCGGCAAATTCCCCAAAGGGTCCATGATCAGAAACAACATTACCGCAGCAGAAAATATATCCATTTAACGTATCAACACCCAAGCCAACATAAGCCGATATTATATACCCAAACAATCTGAAGATGCAGGATTCAGCGGGAATGTAACGCACTTTAGGCAAGGCGGTTATTTGCGGACCTAGTGGGCTAAGTTAAAAATAACCAACACGGCATAAAGTACGTTACAACCCGCCGGAACGGAGCGCCTAGGGAGCTCCACTTCCGTGTTGCAACAATTCAAAAGGTGGCCGACATTCTGTCATTGATGCGCCTTGAATTGAAGCACCCTAGGCGCTCTGAAACTCATATCTTCAGGTAGCTTGGGTATAGTACCTTTTCTCGAGTTAGATCTGAAAATTTCTCCGCAGAATGGCCAAAGTGAATAAAATTCTCCCCTTCAAAACACAGTATAAAATGTCAGTTGAGTAAATTGCCTGCAAGTCACTGCTCACTTTGCTTTACAGCTGGTATACTATGGCGTTTTTTCAGCAAATTTTCCGTGGAATCCATGCTCTATCTTCTTGCTAGCTGTATCGCACTCTTAATTGGCCCTCTGTTTTATCGCTACTTCTCATCGAGTAGTGGCTTACAAAAGGGGCTCGATGGTTTTATATTCGTCTCATTAGGCGGATTAGTGCTGATCCACATCTTGCCAGAATTACTCGAGCATGGTGGCATGCTTGCGATCGTCTTTGTACTCCTCGGCATCTGGGGGCCTACCGCCAGCGAACGCCTATTTCACCGTTATTCAGAAGTCACCCATAATTTTACGCTTTTCTTGGGTATTGGTGGCTTATTACTGCATACCATCACCGATGGCACCGCTATGGTTTTGGCGCAGCAAGACGATAACTCCATTCTGCTAGCTCTTGGTGTCATACTCCACCAATTACCCGTCGGTTTTGCAGTATGGTGGATACTTAAACCCCATCTCGGAACACGTTGGACACTTATGATCTTTGCAGCCCAGATGCTATTTACAGGCATAGGCTATTTCGCCGGTGAGCAACTACTTCCTTATTTAAATATCGATGACACTGTCTACTTACAAGCCTTTATTACAGGCACAATTCTGCATGTGGTACTACATCAACCCCATGGTCAGCATGAAAGTGATACGCAAGGCAAATATGAATACCAAGCTGGCATAGGTAGTTTGCTCGGCATCGGTTTACTCGTAATGCTGCTATTAATGGATTCAGGCGGCCACGAACATGCCCACCATGATCACAGCACAGAGCAATTAATAACTTGGCTATTAAAGCTCGCACCCGTGTTGCTGCTGAGCTATGGTGCGGCTGCGCTGCGCTTTAAATTAGGTTTGACGCCGCAGGATAGCAGTTTAGCCCGTCGCTGGTTCCAACGCTTAGCTGGGCCTGAAGCCTTAGTGATCACAGCTCTACTTCTTGGTCCTTGGTTAGCATTATTCCAATTGCTTGTAGTGTTTATTCTGAGTGCGTATTTAAGCCATGCTAACGTCACCATTACCGATCCACACACTAAATTACCCAGCAATTCACTGCGTTTCGGCTTTGCTCATTTAGTCGATCGCAGCGCACCTTGGATTTTACTTAGCCTAGTATTAGTGAATTTAATTGGCCACCCTTCAATGCCCTTAAGCAATCCATTGCTACAGGTTGTTGTGCTATTACTTGTATTTTTACCTATGCGTTTCTGCAACTTAGGCGCCGCCGTACTCGCTCTTGCACTGGCTTATAGTGGCTGGAGTCCTATTGCGATTATGATGCCGCTGATTGCAGCACCTGTACTCAACATAGCTCAGCTTAAGTTAATGACATGGACGCAAAGGGCAATATTACTGAGTATTATTGCGCTGAGCTTAGCCGCAGCATTACGCTTGCCACTATGGTTCTCCTTATTTACCTTGCCTGAAGTCGTGAACTTAATTGCTCTACTGATCCTCTCAGGGGTGTTTGCCGCCAGCTTACTGCGCTTAGGTCCACGTAAATTTTTACGCCGCTTAATGCTCAGCAAACCTGCAGTTCATGCGCATAGTCACGCCCATAGCCATTCCCACGAGAATACACATACTCACGAATCTAGCGCTTCGCACACAGACGAGCAGAAACCTGTTGTGACACCTAGTGCCGATAAACATGCACATGAACACACAAAAACAGATAAGCACTCGCACCACTAACGCTGTTCATTTGTGAGCAGACAGGCTAAGTTAATCTACCTTTGGATTAATTTAGCCTGCTATGTGCATACTCTTTGTCGCCATTAATGCCCATCCTAAGTATCCCTTAATCATCTGCGCCAACCGCGATGAGTTTCATCATAGACCAACTGCGCCAGCGCATTTTTGGCCGCCGGAAGAAAACATACTCGCGGGTAAAGATCTGCAGGCCGGTGGCACTTGGTTTGGCATCAATAAACAAGGACAAATCGCAGGCATAACCAATCTGCGCGTTCCGCAAAAGAACCCTGAAGCCATGCGTAGTCGTGGCGAGCTAATTACTATGACGCTCAACTCAGGGTCGCTCGTGTGCCCTAATTGGCTCGTTGAACATAGCGACAATTATCAGCCGTTCAATCTCATCTTCGGCCAAGGCACTGACTTATATTGTTTTAACAGTATCAATAAAGACACAGTAAAACTTGCCGATGGATTTCATGCCATTAGCAATGGTGCACTCGATGATATTTGGCCGAAAATGGCGAAGGGACAGCAGGCGTTAGAAGCGGCAATCAGCCAGTCCAGCAGTATAGAAGTGCAAGTACTGTTACAACTAATGAAAGACGATTCCCAGCCGCAAGATAATGAGCTGCCTAATACGGGAGTCGGGATCGAGTGGGAACGGCGTTTAGCTGCGATTTATATTCGTCACCCCGACTATGGCACCCGCTCCACCAGCATTCTGCTTGAAGATGCTGAGGGCGGTATGCATTTCACCGAAGTGAGATACGATGGCAAAGGTAGACAGCTTGGACAGCAGGATTTCCATTTAACCCTGCCCGCCGAGCCGCCAGCCAAACCAGACTGTTTATTATCGCAAATCTAATTTGAACTGCAGTGCAGCACTGAGTGTAAAGGACACGGTTTAGTCTGAACTGTGGTCCATAGTGATCACCCAACGATCGTCGATTTTTTCAATCAACAGAGTAAACACGCCCGTTGGGGCATCTTTTATCCGCCGTAAATCCCAGCGCCCAACAACCATAGCGGCGTAATTACTGAGCATTTTGATTTCTTTGATAGTGAACTTCAGTTCACCAAGCGCTTCTTTATTTGGATAATTTTTCTTATAGGCAGCGAGAGTTTCTTCCCAGCCAAAACGAAACTTACCATTAGAGACAAAACGCAGTTGATCACTCTTCCAATAGCCTTGCATATAAGCATCGAGATCGCCGCGATTCCAGGCGTCTTCTTGGCCTTTGAGCATCTGCGTAATTTCATCCGTCGGCACCGCATTAACATGACAAGTCAGCAAGAGTAACAGTGCCGCAAAAACACGCTGCCAGATAACCTTGTTTAATAGTCCATTTTTCAACATAGTATCGTTCCCCCACAATCAATCAGGTTAAACTGTACTATACCGAATTCAGTACAGACTATCTTGTTTAAGCCAGTTTAAAATCTAAAAAAGCTGATGATATTATTAATTTTTCGACTCTGGGCACCGAACTATGTTTACACCACTTTGCCGTTGGCTACTTAACACTTCAGGCTGGCAGATAGAAGGCCAACTGCCCGACTGTGCTAAATACATCATCATAGTTGCACCGCACACTAGTAACTGGGACTTCATTGTCGGCATTTTAGCCCGTGGCGCCCTAGGTATCCGCATTCACTTTCTCGGCAAACACCAACTCTTTATCCCGCCTTGGGGCTGGTTTTTCCGCGCCATTGGCGGCCGTCCGGTGGATCGGCGCAAGAACAACAACTTAGTCGATGCCGCCGTGCAGCTGTTTGAGTCAAAATCCGATTACAAGTTAGCGCTAGCGCCAGAAGGCACCCGCGGCCCAGTGACGCGCTGGAAGTGCGGCTTTTATCATATAGCCAGCAAGGCCCAAGTACCCATTACACCCGTTGGCTTAGATTTTAGCCGCCGCACTGTCGTTATCCGCACACCACTGCAACCAAGTGACGATATCGTGACCGACATGCAAGAGATTTTGAGCTTCTATCGCACCATTAAAGGCCGTCATCCCAAGGTGATCCCTGATTTTATAGCGAGTGCCAAATATTAACATTTATTCCATTTAGAGCAGCAAATATGCAACCCGAAACCTGGTTACTCTATTTATTTGCCATTGTATTAATTGGGATTTCACCCGGTCCTATCGCTATGTTGTCTATGTCCCATGGGATCCACTTCGGCAAGATGCGCAGCATAGCCACAGGCCTTGGCAGTGTTAGCGCCGCTTTAATCTTAATGATGGCGTCAGCGGCAGGACTGGGGGCGATTATTAGCGCCTCAGAATACGGTTTTACCCTGCTCAAATGGTGCGGCGCGGCCTATTTAGTATTTTTAGGTATTAAGCTGTTATTGACGAAAAACCAAGCTCAAGCCCTTGAAGTTAGCCCGTCAGAGGGCAAAGGTACGCCTGCGCAGCTTTATAAGCAGGCGTTTCTAGTGGGGATCAGTAATCCGAAGGATTTACTGTTTTTTGCCGCCTTGTTTCCGCAATTTATCAATCTTGCCGCGCCGCAATTACCGCAACTGACCATCCTTGCCATCACTTGGGCCGTGGTGGATTTTAGCTTTGTGATGATTTATGCCTGTATGGCCAATGTGCTTGCGCCCAGCCTAAAGGCGAGCAACAAGCTGCATTGGTTTGACAGAACCAGCGGCGGTGTATTTATCACCTTAGCCGCGATTCTTGTCTCTCGAAACTAAATCAACAGTCATCAAACTAGTCGACCTTAACCGACTTTAAACTGCGAATATCATTGCCTGTTGGCGCTTGGAACGCCTGCAGACCAAACTCAGGCAATATTGCAAAAACATGGTCGAAGATATCCGCTTGTATCGCTTCATAAAATGCCCAGCGAGTGTCGTTAGTGAAGATATAAATCTCGATCGGTAGACCCTCTGTGGTCGGCGCTAATTGGCGAACCATTAAGGTCATATCCTTGTGGACTTTATCGTGACGCTGTAGGTATTCCTGCAGATAAGCGCGGAAAGTGCCGACGTTAGTCAAATGGCGGCCGTTCACTTTCATATCGAGATCCGACACTCTGGCATTCGACTCACGAATTTCGTTTATTTTTGCGGGGAAATATTCTTTTAAGCAATTGATCTTACTGAGACGTTCGCGCTCTTCCTCGGTCAAAAACTTTATGCTGTTGATATCGATATTGATCGCGCGTTTGATCCTGCGACCGCCCGACTCAGACATACCCCGCCAGTTGCGAAACGCATCCGACACTAAGGCATAAGCAGGGATCATAGTGATGGTTTTGTCCCAGTTGCGCACTTTCACCGTGGTCAGCGAGACTTCTTCTACCGCACCGTCGGCGCCGTATTTATCCATCTGGATCCAGTCGCCTTTACTCACCATACGGTTAGCCGCTAACTGAATGCCCGCCACAAAACCTAAGATAGTGTCGCGGAACACTAACATCACAAAACCCGTTGCCACACCTAAGCCGCTGAGGAAGTACACAGGTGATTGATCGGCCAAGATTGAGATAGAAACGATAATCCCAACAAAGAATAAAAATAGCTTAGTTAACTGTACGAAACTCTTAACAGGCAAGCGCCGACTCACCAGATTCACATCTGAAATTTCATCAACCGCATCCATACCTGCATACATAGCGCGGATAATCAGCACCACTAACCAAATACTCAGTAATCGGTCGACTAGCCCGCTTAGCAGTGGATGCTCAGTCAGCGCGATTGGCACTAATAGATTAAGTACGATAGCGGGCACAAGCATGGCCAGCTTTTCAAGCACCTTATAACGCATGAATACATCGTCCCACGTCGCCTTAGAGCGCAGGATTACCATATTCACCGCACGAATCACCACGCGTCGGACAATAAAATAAGCGATGCTCGCTAACAGTAAGCAAGCAATGACCATAACTGTGGTCGATATTCCATCAGAGGGTTGGCTATCAATCCCAAAGCCCGCTAACCATGCCGAAATTTCGAGCCTTATTTCCTGATCCACAATTTCACTCCAACGTAGGCGCTAGCGCAACAAACCCATACAAAGGTAACTGCCGAGTTGACCTCGGTTAAATGCCACCCTAGAAAACACTCAAATCAAAACACAAAATATTTACAAATACTTATTTTAAAAGAGATTTTAGCATTTTGAATTGACCCCGCACACAGGAAAATGAACAATATTTCCCCTATCCCTAAGGAAACCATCCCATGTGTCGTCATTCATATACGCTAGCCTGTCTTAGCATTGGACTCCTGAGCCTATGCCAACCGCTTCAAGCGGCCGAATATAGCACTTCTAAGCAATTAGTTAGGCCAGATAAATCAGACGAAACTGCCAATGCACCTTATATCGCCCTTATGCTCGATTATATTCCCGCCACAGATAATCTCTATGGCATTACAATCGCCCCCTATCATTTCGATAATAATTACCAACAATGGGGTTATTACCTAGGCTATGCCCGCAGTCGTGAAACCGATATTATCGTGCCAGAACCCGCGCAGTCCTATCGCCAAGAAAGCCTCTTCCGCTTAGGCTTAAGCTACAGCTTAACGGCAGATTTAAGCTTTTATGCCGGCGGCAGTGGCTATATCAGCACAGTGTCTTACACGAATAACATTTCACCCAAAATTGTCGATGGCAAACCCACATGGGAAGAAGATAAAACGACCCGTTGGGGCGCAGAAGCTGGGTTAAGATATCGAATCACTGAGCACTTCATACTGAGTGCCGGTTATAACTCCAGCACAGAATCCACTATTTTAAGCATAGGTTACGCGGGCTAAGCTCCTAGCGATTGGGCTTGAGCTATTTATTGCGTTAGCTCGGCTCGCGCCTTAGCAAGATCAGCCTCGACTTCGGCGACTTTATTGCGTTTCTTGTTGATTTTATCCATAGAACGACCTTCTTCTATGGCTTTGGCCAATTCGTTTTGGCGCTCGGTGAGTTTTTCCTCTAAAGCCTCAACTTTAGCGACTCGCTCGGCGTATAAGCTATCATCGTCGCAATGGGTTGAAACTTCGTCATAGGCCTTTTCAAGTCCCGCGACTTTATGCTTATTACCTGCCGCTTTTGCTTGGGCAAGTTCGGCACTAATGGCATCTAATTTCGCCGCGCAACCCACTTTCGGTGCTTCAGCAGCCAAAGTGACAGTGCTAAATGCCAATCCAATCACTAAGCCATAAATTCCATGTTTCATCTGCATCTTAATCTCCTGTTACTTTATTCATTGAGCATACCGCTCATGTACACCTATCTAATAGTGCCACAGTCAGCTAGCTCAATCTGTACTAGCGTTAAAATCTCGCCATTAATCCACTTTATTCATCAAAACACGACTTAGACAGTGACTAACATGCGGCAAATTGTTTATGTTAGGGCAGAATATTGACTCAGACGGATATCGGAGCCAGAAAATTAATGCACACTTCATTACGCCTTAGCGCACTTAGCTCATTGTTATTGCTAACATCATCGGTTATGGCGGCCGACGTAGCCAATATCACCCTAGAAAATGGCGCCCAAGTCAGACTCAAAGACGACTTTACCTGGGAATACGTGATCACTGAAACCAAAGCAGCGCCCAATGCCTTAGCCACTGCAGCCGTAGCAAGTGCATCGAGCAATATTGCCAGTGTCCCAAGTGCCGCAGTTACCACTCAAACTGTTGCTGCGCCAGTCACCACCTTGACCGCCACTGCGATTACCCAACCTGAGCTATTAGGCTCAACGGCAAAAGATGGGATCAAAGTCAGCTTTGCTGAAGGTCAATGGAAAGGCGACAAACTCGGACTCAGCTTCGATCTCGCCAGCACCAGCAATGAACACGTTACCTTAGTTGAAGTTGAAGCTAGCTTCTTCGCCGATAATGGTACTTTGCTCAAAACCGAAAAACTCGAAGTGTGGGAAGCCATTTTCCGCATGCCTGAGACCTATCTACGCAAAGGCGAACAGCGTAAAAGCAGCGTCATTTGGGTCGAAGGCATAGATAAATCCCAATGGCAGAAGCAGCTCATTAACCTCAAAATAACCGAAATTAACTCACGCTAACAGGCAAAGAAGTAAGGGATTGCGAACCCGTTTTCAATCCCTTATCAACACTTTTATCAAATGTTATTGCTTTGTAGAGCCTGTGTTCGAGTAGAATGACAACACTTACTCTCCCTTTATTTTGAGCCCACGAGCAAGATGCATAATCTGATATCCAATCCAGCATTGTACCTTGTTGCTACGCTCTGTAGTGTCAGCCCCTTGTGTTATGCCGACACAGTTTTTTTGCTCAATGGCGATAAAATTAGCGGTGAAATTAAAGAGTTTAACGATCAAAATCTCATCATCAACACCAGTTATACCCCTAAAATTACCATTCAACGCAGTGCTATTCTCAGCCTCGAAGTCACAGATACTAGACCTTGGAGTGTCAGTCGTTCCATACAGGACATAAGTATTCAAGCCTCTAATGAACATGGCATGGTATTAATTAATAACCAGCACACTCCCGTGAGTGAGTTGAGATTCTCGCAGCACTATGCAAACTCAGATTGGAATTTTAACGGTAGTGTAGAAACCACACTTGATGTCACCAAAAACAAGAAAAATAGTCAGAAGCTACATATCAAAGGCGATATCACAGCGGAAACCTTGCAATGGCGACATAATATCAAGACCGAAGTGCGCTACGAAACCGAAGATGACGTGACTAAGCGCAACACCCTCGAAGGACATTATTCATTAGACTATCTGCTCAATGAGCATTGGCTGTTACGTCAGGAAGATTTTTATGAAGAAGATAAACTCGGCATCGATAGCCATAGTTATTATGCGGGGCTCGGTCCTGGTTATCGCTTTTGGGGTGCTGGGCGCGATAAATTAGACTTCGTCGTAACCTACAACCATTTTTGGCTTGAACAACAGTCCTTTAAACTAGAACTAAATGCTTGGGCGGCCTCACTTAACTATAAACAATATTGGTTTGGTGGCATTTTAGAGTCCTATGCCGATCTGCAAATTGCCTTCCCAGATATGCCTTCGATTGATTACATCTCAAACTCGACAGTAGGACTTAAATATCTGCTAACTCAGCGGATTTATTTGTCATTTAAATATGACTTCAACGACACTAAAACAGTGATAGGCAATACGAGAGATACCAGCTACACCTTAGGATTAGGGGTTAACTTCTAATCCTGGCTCCCGATACGCTAACCTGTGAGCCATAGGATGTTCATCATTCAATTGCAGTAAATCCCATAAGTTACCGTAGAGATCTTTAAACACAGCGACTGTGCCATAGTCTTGTTCTTGCGGCTCGCGCGCAAACTCCACGCCATCGGCGACCATACGTTGACAATCCCGCCAAAAACCACCGGTATTCAAGAATTTAAACAGGGATATCCAAACAATTTGAGGATTCAGCTAGCTTAGCGAGCAACGGTTTTCCTCGCATTATATCAGCCCCTCGATTGAGGGGCTTTCTATCATTGATTAGAGACTTCCAGCATTATACAGCGGCGCCCAAGCGCACATTGTACGATTGTTACTTACATCAAACAGATTGAAACGACTACAGTTATTGTCATAGTTATAACTACCAATGTTGATTCTATATTGTCCAAAATGTACATCTTGCAACGACACATGGCGGCCATCCTTTAATAAAGAAAAATGCAAATGTGGCCCAGTTGAACTCCCACCTTCACACAAGGCTGCATTTTTATTATTTGCATAAATGCCCATCACGGTATTCTGGTTTACATATTGACCATTACGCACTGTAATTTGATCCATATGATAATAGTTAGTCGCCCAACCGTTAGCATTTGTCACCCGTACTTGGCAGCGAGACAACACATTGACAGTCCCATCATGTGCGGAAGCAACCGAATAAGTCGGACTCCCCCATTGTGGCCAATCGTAGGATACATCGATTGATGATAGCGGATAGCCAGACCCAGTATGCGAATGAGCACCATTGGATTGCCATGAATATCCCTGTCGCCAAGGCATTTGCAGCATGTTACTGGGTGGCAGACTACTCGCGGTAATATTCGCCAATGGGACGACTTGTTGCATCGACTGAATTGAATCAGCTACAAGCGGATTTTTAGCAACTGAACTCATTAACAACTCACGGTCAGTATTGCCAAATAATAATCTAAACTGCTCAATGAATGGGTCCAATCCCAAAGCGTGCTCACCCGTCATAACGGCATCTTGCTGTTGCTCTATCCTACGACCGTTTAACAAAGCCAATAATGCGAAACTCGATGCGTTAACTGCGTAGGTACTTGGCGGGTATAGGCCTTTTAATTGAGACTCTTCATAGGCATAAAAACGTTGTGATAGCTGAGCCAATACATCTTGGAGTTGTTCCTCAAAACCCTGTTTATCCGATAATGTTCCCAAAGGTCGGTTAAGCGCTTCAGCTGTCGGAGACGAAATTAACTGAGATTGCATTTCCATCAAAGTCAGTATGACTTTGGGGTTAATACTATAATATCCAGCCCAATGCGTAATCGCCTCTTCTTTATCGATTAAATCAGGAACATTGACGTAAATAAAGTCAGCTAAATCAAACTGCGATGCATCTACGCCATATAAAAACATCAGATTATTAAATGGCAGTAACACACTAGGCATATCTACCATTTTCATTTCTTCTGCATCAATATGATACTGACTGGTTGGCATATCAGATGCGAACGATGGTAACGCTATTATCGCGGAGACACTTAACGCGCGGCCTATCCATAATGCCGTGCAACGTATTTTAAAAAAATTCATACTTATCAGATTCCTTTAGTAAGTCACTCAGATTAAATATTATTTTCAAATGCCAGCTTGCTTTAGACGTAATGATATTCACGACTAAATTTTTATAGCTAGAGAACATTAAAGAAGCTAAGTGACAATAATCGCCTATGCAAATAAGTGACGTATAAAACTGTCAACAAAAACTGACGCTCATTAATTTAAATGTGAGTTAAATACTAAAGTACGAAAAAAGTGAATGGGTAATTATAAAAACCAAAGAATAATTTATTCGATAGATATTTAATTTTGAATAAAAACATAATGGCATTGGCCGATCCATTATAAAATCTATCCGTTCCACAAGAATAAATTGAAATTTACAGTGAATTCCCAATAAAAATGATCAATAACTGAGAATTTTAAACGAACTTAACAGAGGTCAAACACAAAGAGTATTCCCAGTGTTTGACCCCATTAAATAGCTTGCGCGGTAATTCATACGAAATACTGAATCTTAACTCATTCGCTTAGCCATGACATGATTCGGGTTCAATTGCAGTAAATCCCATAAGTTACCGTAGAGATCTTTAAACACAGCGACTGTGCCATAGTCTTGTTCTTGCGGCTCGCGCGCAAACTCCACGCCATCGGCGACCATACGGCGATAATCACGCCAAAAGTCATTGGTATTTAAAAATAAAAACACCCGACCACCCGCCTGATTACCGATAAAATCGAACTGCTCAGGTTTAGACGCCCGCGCTAACAAGATAGAAGCGCCCTTAGAACCCGGTGGGGCAACAACGACCCAGCGCTTATCTTGCTCGGCTTGATAAGTGTCTTCGACTAATTCGAATTTTAATTTATTCACATAAAAATCAATCGCCTCGTCGTAATCTCTTACGACTAAGGCGATATGCACTAGAGCTTGTTTCATGGCGACCTTAAATCAATCCTATTTGGTCACCAGTTTACAGGTCATTTCTGGTGCTTCGTAGCCCCAAACCACTTTCGCTTCGCCTTGATGTTCCCAAAGACTTTCATTACGACCTTGATACTTAGCGCCGCTGCCGCTGGGTTGCACAAACATTAATGAAGTACTATCACCATGTTCAGCAATCAGGGTGGCAGGTTCGGTTTTAAAATAAGTCACGACCACTTCGTTAGCAGGATTGCCGTCACAGGCATAAAACACTGGGCCGGTCATTTCTACTAAACGATATTGTGCCTGCAGTTCGGCAATGCGGGTTTGATAGCTAGATTCAATACACGCGTGCTTATCGTCGCTCTTCCAGCATTCATTACGGCCTTTCACCCAACCACGTTGCATCGCCTTTAAAGTAGGAGGTTGTTCATTCTTCGCTTTTTCAAGCGCTTGGCTATAGACCTTAGCTAACTGATTATCAAGTTGGTTCAGCCCTGCATCCTTACAGACCATGTCTTCAATGCTGCCAGCATTCACTTTCGTGCAGTCAAAAGAAGGTGCATTAGCCGCCATTACTCCCGCACTTAACGCGCTAACCATCACGCCTGCGGCACAGTACCATTTGAAACCCAATCGATTACTTATCATCTTATTTGTTAACTTAGCCATCTCAATTCCTTTGTATTTCTGTGGTTTGTTTCAACGCTTGCCATAGCTAACCCTATATAGGCTTAACCGAGCCTGACTCAAAGCACTCTGCCTTGAAGAACCATGCCTTAAAGTGCACTCATAGTGATGTGATTTACTTTTATCTCGGTTCTAACTTAAGACTTAACCCTCAGCCGATATGCTGCGAAAACACCTAATTCTAGTGCGCTGCGAGGAAAATGCCCAGAGACTAAGAGCCACTTACCAATCTGTGTCCGCCTGCATAATCGGACTCTTTAGCGCTAAAAAACCACAAAATCCTGGCGAAATTGACTTACTCCAATTTGTGCATAGCTGATTAAACTAATGACAAAACGGTTAATTTTTTGCTTTGCACGCGATAGTGGTTGAATTTTCGAGTAAAATTGACTATTTTCACGCCGTTTGTCTCTTCACAAGGAAAAGGATCAACATGGAACAAGTTATTACCGCAGGGAACGAGAATCCCATTCAAATGACAGATATTGTCTATTCGAAGGAAAAATCGCTGTTCACTCTGTTAGCTATTATTTCTGGGATCGTCTGGGCGGCATTGATCATAGGCACTTTTGGCATGGCGCTGCTCTATGTGTTGATGTTTTTTATTATTTATCTCTTTAGCCACTCCGCCTTTATCAGCTACTTAAAAGGCACGGCTGTCGAAATCAATGCAGAGCAATTTCCTGAATTACATAAACAATATTTAGCGTGTTGCGAACGTTTAGAAATGCGCGAGCCACCACGCGCTTACTTATTGGCAGCTGATGGCATGTTAAACGCACTGGCGACACGCTTCCTCGGTCGCAACTATATAGTGCTATTTTCATCGATTGTGGATGCGCTTGAGTCAGATAAAGATGCGCTCAACTTCTATATCGGTCACGAGTTAGGCCATATTCGCCGCAATCATATAGGTAAAGCGCCCTTCTTAGTCTTCGCCACTTGGTTACCTTTAGTGGGTGCGGCTTATTCTCGCGCCTGTGAATATACCTGCGATCTCCACGGATTACGTTGCTGCAACAGCTTACGTTCAGCCACAAATGCCGTTGCTGTGTTAGCCGCTGGTGTCGAGCAATGGAAACGTATGAATGTGGATCAATATATCCGCCAAGCCAGTGAGTCGAGTGGTTTTTGGATGTCGCTGCACGAGCTTAATGGCAGCTATCCTTGGTTGACCAAGCGCATGGCGAGAGTCCAAGCCAAAGCACAAGGAGTGGAATATGCACCGCCATCACGCAGTGCATGGGCCTATGTACTCAGCTTCTTTATGCCACGTTTAGGCACAGCAGGCGGTGGATTGATAATCTTCGCTGCGATTATTGGTATTGCTGCAGCAGTCGCGTTGCCAGCGTATAAGGACTATCAAGAGAAGATGGGTGCCGCCACGAGTTATGAGGCGCCAACCACGACCGAAGCCACACCAGCAGCATTGAATGTACCCGATGCGGCACTGGCCATTGCCAGTATCGACCAGCAACATCAAGCACTGGCACCGATCACTGACATCTTAGTCGGTTACTATCAAACCAACAAAGCTTGGCCAACCGAATTGGATGTGCTTGGACTCACGGACGAGCAGATTGCGACATTTAATCTGTACACAGATGGCATAGTCGGTTTTATAGGAAGCGAAGCACTCGGGGATTATCAAGGCTATGAAGTCTATCTATCGCCTCAAGTTGATGAGCAAAATAATATCACTTGGGTTTGCAGCAGCAACGGTATTCCGGATGAATATCTGCCAGTAGATTGCCAAGGCTAATCCTGAATTTGCCCAATTAGCTGAAAGAAACTTTTACTGAGGAAGCTAATTGTATTTCCTGAGGAAATAGTAAAAAGCACAAACATAAGTTTGTGCTTTTTTGTTTTCATAATCGCGAAAGTCAGTGATTAACGCTGGATCAGATAACGAATAGTCGGACCATTCTGCTCAATTTCCAGCACTTTATAACCATGATTTTTAGCATCGAGGGGAATGTTGTTAATAGACTGCGGGCAGTCACTAATCACCTCGAGAATTTCACCGGGCTTTAACTTTGGCATAGCCTCAAGAGTAGCCACTGCGGGATAAGGGCAAGGTTCACCCACCATATCGAGTTGATAATCTGGAATATATTGAGCCATTACGCCGCCTCCGCTAGCAATTGTTCATCACGCTTCGCCTTGCGAGCAAAGAAACGTTTTTCCCACAGCAACATAGCGCCAAAGGAGAGCCCCAGCAGCACATAGGTCAGCAATAATCCGCCTTTATCGCCAAAGCTGGTCAGTAAATTAACTTTGTCCCAGTTCGTTGCTAATGGCTGAGCGATATCATCCCAGTAATACGCCAGTAAGGTTGAACCCAACACGTTACCTAAGCCCACCCACCAGAAATGCACTTGGCCTTCGACTGCACGATACATCCAACCCGTTTCACAACCACCAGCCAGTACAATACCAAAACCAAACAGTAAGCCGCCGATCACCGCATTAGGGCCAGCCCACATGATCTTAGGTGGCACACCCAGTTGCACATAGCTGTAAATACCTATCGCACTGACCGCCATGCCTAAGATAATCGCCTTCGCCATGTGAGTACGACCAGTGATCCACATATCGCGGAACGCTGAGGTAAAGCAGATTTGGGCCCGTTCGATTAATAAACCAAAACCAACACCACAGAGCATAGCAATGCCGAGTTTTGGCGCATTGAACATAGTCAATAACCCCCAACCGACGATGCCTACAAACACCAACATACCGATACGGAAACGACGTCTAGCTTGGTTTTCGTCCTGCTTGATTGAAGTCGCTTTATTTACCTTTTTCAGTTTTATCGGAATACGGAACATCGGCAGCAAGGTAAATCTTGCACCAAAGTAAGAGCCTGCCGCAGTCGCCAAAGCAAAGAACCAAGCATGTAAAGAGAACTGCGGAATACCCGTGAAGAAGGCGGCAAGGTTACAACCCATAGCTAAACGGGCACCAAAGCCAGCAATAATGCCGCCGATCAGTGCCTGAGCAATACGGATACGGCTCTGTGGCATACGCAGTTTGACGTTATTGGCCCAAAGCGCAGCAGCAATACAACCACCAAACATACCGATAATCATCATGCCGTCGATACGATCTAGAGGAGAGCCCTGCAGACCTATCACTTTGAAATAACCCCAAGTTTCTGGATCTGCACCTAAAAACTGCAGTAAATGACCACCCCAACGAGTGAATTCCCCAGTAACAGCCCAGAAGGTTCCGGTCAAACCAAAATAGTAAGTAGAAAGGATACCTGCAGCGATAACCGCTGGCATAGGCGCCCAAAAACGGACCAAATATTCTTGTTTAAATTGTTGCCATGTCATGTCATTACCCTAATGAACGAGACTATAAAAAATAAGCGCAATGCGCTTATAACCTGTGTGCCAGAATGATTGAAGTCGTTCGACAACCTCAATCTCAAGTGGCCTCACGCTTAAATGGCTTTAGCTAAGCTAGCGCAGTGCTGTCCCAACAGTCGATAACCGTGGGTGTAGAGCGTTGCCCTGCCATTGCGGCAAAAACCGATAAGCGTGATATTGCTTTTCTCTGCTAATTCCAACGCCAGTGAAGTCACGGCGGACATAGCAAACAGAATTTGGATATTGGCACTAGCGGCCTTTTGCACCATCTCAAAACTCGCGCGACTGGTGAGCAATACGGCCACTGGACGTTCCACATTGTGAGCGGAAAAGGCGCCAATTAGCTTGTCTAGTGCGATATGCCTGCCTATATCCTCATAGGCGGCGATGATCTGTCCTTGATGGTTAAGCCCCATGGCCGCATGAGTGGCGCCCGTCAGCTTAAAATGTTGTTGATTATCTTGAATTTGCCCAAGTGCGACCTGTAAGTGTTCGATATTGAATCTGGCATCTGAGTCCACCCGCATCACAGGCTTGACGGCCTCTTCGAGCTGGGCAACACCGCACAATCCACAACCTGTGCGCCCCGCCATATTGCGCCTTTGTTGCTTGAGTTCCATAAAGCATCGTTGGTTGATTTCCACTTGGATCAACACGCCTTCACTGGTGAACTCGAGCTCCACCCCTTTGATATCATTGATATGGGAAACGATACGTTCAGATAACGTAAAACCAATAGCGAAGGCTTCTAAATCTTGAGGGCTCGCCAACATCACGGTAAGCGCTATGCCGTTATAGACCAGTGCAACCCGCACTTCATTAGCTAAGTAGTCAGTCAGCTCAGATGCGTGCCCATGTTCTAACAAGATCACGTTTCTTTCTGTCACCACTTCATGTGAATGATATTCCATAGCGCCCCTTTAAAACTATAAAACCAAATAAAAACAATTAGTTTGATGACAATTTAAGACTTGTATCACAAACCCATAAACTAAATAAGAATCGCCTTGAATCATCCTTACGCATTTTCTACTATCCCTAAGTCTTCTATTGGAAGAACGTCGTCTCCGGTGAGGCGTCCGGATTTCAAATCCGGGTAGGGCTGCCAGCAGTCCTGGGTAGGTTCGACTCCTATGTTCTTCCGCCAATTCTCATGGGAAAAAAACAACTCGGCATCCCGAACTTCTCGGCTATTACTGCGATACTTCCTACGGGTAAAACCACTTCTGTCAAAGAACTCAAGCAGTTGAATACTCACCTTACGTCCGAGCCCAACCATGTCTTTAAATTCTGCCGTTTCGAGCTTGCCGTGTTCTGCAATATGAGTACGCACTAAACTGGCGTAGTAACAGATTTGTTCGCTGAGTAAATACCTATCTTTCACCACTGCAGTAATAAACCCCTGTTGCACCAACTGGAAACACAGCAGCCTTAATTTGGCAGGTTCTAGCGCAAGGTATTCGCCCATTTCGGTGACCCATACAGGAGCGGTTTGCTGTGCAAGCCAAGGCGCAAGCGCCTGCCAACAATGCTGAGCCTCAGCATCTAGCACTATTTTGTGTTCAGCGAGCTGCAACAAGGCACCACGCAGCACCATGCGACCTTCTTGGCAAAGCGTGTCGAGCACTTTATTGGCTAATTCGGGCGGCAAAGCGCTATGGCTCATGCGCTGCAGACGATTACGCCCAAGCCCGAGTTGATCGGGATGCTGTTGATGGAACTCGCTAAGTAAAGTAATAAACTGTTGTTTTTCTTGCTCAAGTAAACTTGTCGCTACAGCAAATGCCCCAAAACGGACTAAACCCGCTTGGGCTAATAGCATTGCCAGCCCTTCGTCGGTTAATTGCCAACGCCACGCGATTTCATCAAGCTCTAGCGCCTGAGTTTGGCCGAGTAAAGCCACCACATGGGCAGGATTATCTAAGCGTGCTAATTGTTCTAACCCAGCCACTCGTTCGGGGGTGCGTTTTTTACGATTGGGTACTTTCAGTGCCAATACTCGCCCTGCACCTAAAGTCTGTTTACCCCCAATGTGTCGCAGGACAATTCGGTCGTCCTGGCATAGAAGTAGCGGCTTTTCGAGTACCAACTCCGCCAGACAGAAGCCTTCTTCATCAGCTTCATTTAACAGGGAAACTCGACCTAAAGTATGATCGGCGCCATGGTGACAGTGGACATTTTGCCAATGCACCAATGGCTCACTGCCTAAAAAATCGAAGGCTCGAATGTGCACTACAGGTCGGCTACAGAGCTCGGCTTGAGGCAAGCTGCTGAGCCAATCGCCACGCTCTGGCTCCCTATGGTTACCGACACCCGTTAAATTGAGTGCTACGCGTGTACCCGTGACAGCCCTTTGGGCTTCTTGTCCCTGACAATGTATGCCTCGCACTCTGAGTCTGGCCTTTTGCCCTGAGCTAAAAAGACTATCACCCACGCATACGCTGCCGCTGATCACTGTGCCAGTCACGACACAACCCGCACCTTTCACACTAAAGGCGCGATCGAGCGTCATCCTAAAACTGCAGGCATCCTCCGCCCGCTTTGACTCTTGCTCACCTAAATCAAGAATATGCGCCTTCAGCGCCGCCACGCCATTGGATGCTAAGTCGGCAGTACCATTCGCCGACACTTCAAAAACACCACTGGCCTCAATGCCATACTCGGCCAACAAAGTGAGTCCATCGGCGACAAGCTGTGCCGCCGTGCCACTATCAACTAAATCCCGCTTAGTTAGCACTAAGGTCAAACTGTGCAAAGGTAATAGCGCAAGAATTTGCAGATGCTCACGGGTTTGCGGCATTACGCCATCGTCACAGGCCATCACCAACAGGGCATGCCGAGCATGACTCACGCCCACCAGCATGTTGTTGATAAATTTTTCGTGGCCGGGCACATCAATAAAAGCAAGCCGCGAACCATCCCTAAGCGGCATAAACGCATAGCCAAGATCGATCGTCATACCGCGGCGTTTTTCCTCCGGCAAACGATCGGTATTCATCCCAGTCAAAGCACGAATAAGCGTACTCTTGCCATGATCGACATGACCCGCAGTCACAATGATCACAACTGCACACCTAAAGTGCTCAACTCGGCGAGGAGTTCGGCTTCACTATCAAGACCGCGCAGATCTAACCTGAGTTGGTCCTGACTCATGCGACCTATGATAGGACGTGCCGCCTGCTTAAAATGTTGCTCTAATAGGCTTAAACTGCCGCCATTGAGTGCAGTAAAACACAGCGCCACTGAGGGTAAAAAAGTATCGGGCTGCGAGCCACTGCCGACCTGTGTTTGGCACTCGACTAACTCAATGCGATAACAAGGTTCAAAGTGTGGAACCAAAGCTTGCTGTAAGCGACGACCAATCTGCCATAACGTCTCTTGGCTACGGGCAAATTTCGCCATAATAGGCAGCTCAATATCTAAGGTTTCAGGATTAAGATAGTGGATCAATGTCGCTTCTAACGCCGCCAAAATCAGCTTATCGCAACGCAGGGCGCGCTTTAGTGGATGACTCTGTAACTTCTTAATCAGCGACTGTTTGCCAACGATCAAACCAGACTGAGGGCCACCCAATAATTTGTCGCCGGAAAAACTGACTAGATCGACTCCATCGGCTAGCATGGCTTGGGGCGTAGGTTCTTGTTTTAGGCCAAAGCGGCGCAGATCCGTCAGTGATCCACTACCAAGATCCGAAATGAGTGATATGCCACGCTCGCGGCATAACTGACCCAACCTTGCTTCCTCCACTGCGGCAGTAAAACCACTAATATGATAATTACTGGTGTGGACCTTCATTATCGCAGCGGTATTTTCAGTAATGGCCTGCTCATAATCCTTAAGGTGAGTCCGATTGGTGCTGCCGACCTCGACTAAGGTGCAGCCCGCTTGGCGCATAATGTCAGGGATGCGAAACGCGCCGCCAATTTCCACCAACTCACCACGGGAGACTATGACTTCTTTCCCCGCAGCCACCGCTGACAGCATCAACAGCACAGCAGCGGCATTGTTATTCACGACACAACAAGCCTCGGCACCCGTTAAGCGCTGGATTAAAGCACTGATCGCATTATCCCTGTGACCACGTTCACCAGCCGCAAGCTCAAACTCCAGCGGTGTGGGGTAGCGCATAACAGAAGTCACGGCTCGAATTGCCGCTTCTGACTGCTGCGCTCGGCCAAGGTTGGTATGCAATATGGTGCCAGTGAGATTCCACACGGGTTTTAAGCTGTGGCTGTAATCGTTAGACAGTTGATCAACCAAACATCTGTGCAATTGCGCAAGCTCGCCACACCATGTCGGCAAACAGTGCTCGCGGCCGATTAAGCTGCGCGCCGCCTTTAACTGGGTATCCAGTGCGGACTTTACTGCCGCTTTGCCGTAGGACTGCTGCAATACCACAAAACTAGGCTCTGCAAGTAGGCTATCCATTGAAGGCAAAGCTCGGTACAGAACTTGTAGTGTTTCAGGTGCTTGGGTCATCATCTGTGTCATTTTGTTTATATTATTGCCAATTGTTTATAAAAAGCAGGAAGGGATCAGAAGCCCGACTCCCTCCCGCATTTGTTTAAGCTATGTGGCTTACGTGGTTTCGTGGGCCAGTAGCAGTGGGTTCAGTGTTGTGGCCCCAAAGCCCTTGGCATTTAGCTCACTGTCTAACATCAAGGTTGCGAGATCGTCTGCCGCCACATCCATAGACGGCGAGTTTTCGACGAACATCATCTTGGTGTAGCCATGACATTCATCGCAGCTTTCGATCCGCACTTGAGCCTTGGCATCATCTAGCGACCAAATCGTCATCTCTTTGTCCTGACCGCAACTGGTGCAATGGGCGCGAATGTAATGCCATTCGCTCTCGCACAGACTGCAATGCAGGTAGCGCAAACCAGCTCGGGGCTGATCGACAATTACACTCGCCACCGGATGACATCCACACACGGGACACATACTCTGCTGCGCCACCTTGCGCTGATCCATCCGCTTGATGACCATAGGTGCCCAATGCGACCAATAAACGCCCATCGCCGCCCAGATGAATAAGCTAAAACGGGCAGGCACTTCACTGACATGCCCTTGGCGTAGTGAACGCCCCCACGAACTCAGTTGCTCTGGCGATTGCAGCATCAGCAAACGCACTACCCGAGCTATGGATTCGTCCACCTGCGGCAACAAATCACTTAACAGTTGCTGTAGCAGTCCTTGCCAATAGCTATCTGCCTCTGAGCCCAACAGGGAAAGCGGAGTCGCCTCATCTTTCCCCCAAGCGAGAAGCTTACCGAAGTCAGCCTCCTGCGCTAACTTGGCCTGTACAGAGACCAAACGGCGACATAGCTCAAAGTAGTCAGCCAGCGGCGAGTCCTTGGCCAATGACAGCAAACGCTGCGCCCTTCTGTGGTACACAGCTTGGGGATCTGCCGCTTTTAACGGTTTAAGTTCCAGCGGCGATTCGCTGCCTTGGGCCAGAGTTATCTCGGCTGTATGACTCATTAATGTTTCTCCACATCCGAATGTTCATCCAGCATCACAGGGTGATGTTTGCGGCACCAAGCCTTAGAGACTTTGCCGTAAAGCATGCCTGTAACTGACCCTTCCACCCATGTCGCCATCCAGAAATGCACCATCACAAAAATCAACATGATGAGCGCACAAATGGCGTGCAACAGAATGGCCCAACCCACCACAGTGGCTGAGAAATAGGGCGCAAAGTAAGGCTGCCACATGATGATTCCCGTCACCGTTAAAGTGATAGATGTCAGCACGAAGGCGCGAAACAATACCTTTTGCCCAGGGTTGTAATGGCCGATAGGCGGGATTTTCTCCTCGTTCTCGAACATCACATCCTTAATGGCGAGCATCCAAGCGAGGTCGTGCTTTTCCCATTTGTTGTGTTTGTAGTAACGCACCAACATCAACATCAAAGGTAAGCACATCATCAAGCCCGCAATGGGATGAATAAACTTCGCCAATTGCGGTGTGCCCGCTATCGCCCCAAGCCATTGAAACGAAGGATAGAAGAAGGAAAAGCCAGTGAGAAATGTCACTAGGCCAACCGCCACAATGAACCAATGACAGATGCGATCGAACAGCTTGTGACGCACTATCATTTCTTGCTTATCATGCTTGCTCATTTGTCGGCCCCCTCTTCCTGCTTAGCCTCTTCCTCTGGCGGTTGATAACCCGGTTGGTCTTCTTCGACTATGTTGCGACCGACGGTGATCTTATGCAGACAAGCGACGGCGGCAGTGGCAAGAATGCCCATAGTGCCTAAAGGTTTGACCCAGTCCTGCCACAGAGTGAGTGACAGTGGGATCTGCGGGTTATCAGGCATGTTGTAGCTTTCGGGCTGATCGATATCGTGTAATATCATCATCATGCCCGTGCCACCTACACCCTCAGGGTTATAAAGTCCTGCCTTAGCAAAGCCCTTTTCCTTCAGTTCTTCGACCCGTTTTTGCGAGTAGAACAACATGTCCTCACGGGTGCCAAAACGCAGCGCCCCTGTGGTACAGGACTTAACGCAGGAAGGTTCCAATCCCACGGCCAAACGGTCAGAGCACATAGTGCACTTGTAGGCCTTGTTATCCTTAGGATCGATTTTGGGTACATCGAAGGGACAAGCACTGGCGCAATAACCGCAGCCGATACACTTGTCCGAATCGAAGTCCACCACACCATTGGCGTGCTGGATAATCGCGCCCGAGGTCGAACAGGCGGTTAAACAAGCAGGGTCGGCACAGTGCATACAGGCCGAGTGGGTAAATTGCCAACGCAGCTTGTTGCTTTCCATCACCTCATGGAACTCCATCAGGGTCCAACATTGGCCCGATAGCGACATAGGATTTTGGTAACTGCCTTGGAAAGTACCTACCTCTTCCCGTAAATCATTCCACTCAGAACACGCCACTTGGCAGGCTTTACAGCCATTACACTTAGTGGCGTCGAACAGCTTGGCGACCTTTTCTGACGAATTACGCCCCTTTGCCGCAGGCGTCACCGCTGAAGTACCGGAGCGACGGATAATGTCTTGTGATGCCATAATCAGATCCCCTCCGCTTTAGTGATGTTAACCAAAAATGCTTTGAACTCAGGCACCTGTGTATTTGCATCCCCCACTTCCGTGGTGAGTACGTTACAGGAGTAACTCTTACGAGTGAGTGCATTATGGCTGCCGTGACGGGGTAACCCGACGGTATGGACTAACTGGCCATTTACCTTTAACGGCTGTAGCCGTTTAGTCACTAAGGCTTTGGTTTCAATGCTGCCGCGTTTAGAGCTGACAGTGACCCAATCCCCATTGGCGATACCTTTTTCTGCCGCTAACATTTCATCGATTTCAACGAAGGTTTCTGGCATAGAAATCGCAGCTAAACGAGCATGCGTAGACCAGAAGTTAAAGTGTTCAGTTACACAGTAAGTAGTTGCCACATAAGGGAAGTCCTTATGGGAACCTAAGGTTTCCTTCACACCCGGTAACATACGTACCGCAGGGTTACTGGTGACCTTGTGTAACGGGTTCAACCCAATAGGCGACTCCATCGGCTCGTAGTGCTCAGGGAACGGACCTTCGGCCAATAATTTAAGGGCGAAGAAACGACCCACACCTTCGGGTTGCATGATGAAGGGGCCAGCGGATTCCTGTGGTGTTAACTTCATATTGAAGTCGCCCACATCGATACCGTGCCACTTACCGTCAACCCACTCGACGATAGTGCGTTTTGGATCCCAAGGTTTGCCGTTGATATCGCAAGAAGCGCGGTTATACAGCACACGACGGTTTGCTGGCCAAGCAAATGCCCAACCCGGAGTAACACCTTTACCGGAAGGATCATGGTTGTCACGGCGAGCCATCAAGTTGCCTTCTTCGGTCCAAGAACCCGCATAAATCCAACAGGCGCTGGCGGTACTACCATCAGCTTTCAGTTCAGCAAAACTACTGAGCTGACGTTGAGTCACGAGATCCTTACCGTTAAGCTCGCGAGCGATTTCTTCAGCGTGCGGTGAGTGAGGATTGTGGTAATTCCAGCTCATCGCGTGCACTGGTTCAGGCAGCTTACCGCCCTCTTGTTTGTACAGTTCACGCATTGCCATTAAGACGCCAGAGAGAATCTCAGCATCTGGCTTGGCTTCACCCGGCGGGTTAGCTCCCTTCCAATGCCACTGCATCCAACGGCCAGAGTTGACGATGGAACCTTCTTCCTCGGCAAAACACGTCGTAGGTAAACGGAACACTTCCGTCATGATTTCAGCGGGATTGACTTCATTGAAGCCATCGGCATTTTGCCAGAAGGTTGCAGTTTCCGTTGCCAAGGCATCCAACACCACCATGTATTTAAGATTACTCAAGGCTTTGAGTACCTTATTACGGTTTGGCATAGAGTTAATGGCGTTAACACCTTGGATAATGTAGCCATTCACTTCGCCGTGGAAAGCCATATCTAAGTGTTTAGTAAAGTCGTACTGCTTGTCCCATTTCGGCAACCAGTCATAACCAAAGTCATTTTCAACCGTGGCGTTATCGCCCCAAAAACTCTTCATTTGCGAAACAAAGAATTTAGGGTAATTTTGCCAATAGTTGGTTTGACCCGGACGCAGAGCGACAGGGGTATAGTTGTGGAGATAGGTTTTAAGATTAATGTCTTTTTCGTTCGGTAACTTGAGGTAACCGGGCAAGCTTTGACACAATAAACCCATATCGGTCGCGCCTTGCACGTTCGAGTGTCCGCGCAGAGCGTTAACACCACCGCCCAACACCCCAATGTTACCCAGCAGCAACTGCACCATGGCCATAGAGCGAATGTTCTGCGCCCCTTTACTGTGGTGAGTCCAACCTAAGGCATACATAAAGGTCGCGGCTCTATCGTGGGTATGAGTGCTACCAATTTGTTGGCAAACGATCTCATAGTCCGCAATCGGCGTACCGGTAATATTGCTTACTGTTTCAAAGTCATAGCGTTCAACATGTTGCTTCATTAAGTTCCACACACAGCGTGGATGTTCGAAGCTAGGATCGATTTTCGCGTAACCCTGTTCGTCTAACTCGTAGTACCAAGACTCTTTATTGTAGCTATCTGTTTCTTCATCGAAACCACTGAACAGACCTTCACTAAAGGAGAAGTCTTCGCGCACTATGTAACTGGCATTGGTATAAGCCTTCACATAGTCGTAGTTCACTTGTTTAGTTTCAATAAGATAGCGGATCACCCCGAGCAGGAAGGCGATATCTGTGCCCGAGCGGATCGGCGCATAGTAATCGGCTACAGCGGCGCTACGGGTGAAGCGAGGATCGACCACCAAAAGTTTAGCGTTGTTATGTTGCATAGCTTCTGTAACCCAGCCGAATCCGACAGGGTGAGCCTCTGCAGCATTACCGCCCATAATAATGATCAAATTAGAGTTTTTAATATCGATCCAGTGGTTGGTCATGGCACCACGTCCAAATGTCGGAGCAAGACTTGCTACCGTTGGAGAGTGTCAGTTACGCGCAATAGTATCGATTGCAACTAGGCCCAGTGCCCGTGCAAATTTCTGGGTGATATAGCCGCCTTCATTCGGCATCGCCGACGAGGTCATCATCCCAGTGCTAAGCCAACGGTTAACCGTCATCCCAGCAGAATTCTTTTCAATCAAGTTAGCATCACGGTCATTCTTCATCAGACGGGCGATGCGTTGGTAAGCTTCAGTCCAGCTGATACGAGTCCATTCATTACTGCCTGGCGCACGGTACTCAGGATATTTAAGACGATTAGGGCTGTTCACATAATCCACTAGACCAGCACCCTTAGGACACAAGGCCCCGCGGTTGACTGGATGGTCTGCATCCCCTTCGATATGGAAAATACTTTGTTCGGCGTTTTTGCCGTTACTTCCTTTGCTGTACATCAGCAATCCGCAACCCACTGAGCAATAGCAGCAGTTATTGCGGGTTTCTTTCGCGCTAATGAGTTTGAATTCTCGAACGGCCGCATAGGCCTTTTCGGACATCAATCCCAACGCTGAAATTGCTGAGGTGGCAGCTCCGGCAGCACACAGTCTAAAAAACTGGCGTCTGTTCATTGCGTCCTCTCACACTCTTGTCGTTATGAGTCTAGTGGTTGCTGTGGTAAAAATGGCAACCGATTGAGTGAGTCCTACTAAAGACCACACTTAATTTAAGATTATCCCCAAAGAAGAAATAGATAACAAATAATGACATGAGATCAAGATCTCAAATAAACAACCACAGAACTTAACTCCAAAAAACATTTCAAATAAAGCACCAAAGACCAACAAATGATAATAAAAGCACAATTTAAGGAATTAAAAACTAATAAACCACAAAAGACAATTTGTCCAACATGACAACCCCATATTGTCCCACATCATAGAGTTATGGTTATTAAAAATGATTATATGCATTCAAATATGCATAATGATGGCGGATAAAAACACAAAGGTAACGGTTTCTAGATGGATAGACAGCCACAAAAACTGACAATGTAAAGATTAGGGCAAAAAGTGCAGAGTCTGCGGTGTTAAACACACCAAAATGGCAAAGACAAAGATCGAGGAAAAGCAGATAAAAACCAAAGAAAAAGGTACAAGCAATCTGCCTGCACCTTAAATTTTGCCTTTTAACGCTTATTTTTAGCGCATTGAGGCGCAAAATCTGGGCGCGATAACAAAAGCGCCTCAGTGCAGCCTATTCCCGCGGAGTAAACACCTGTTCAGCCATTAAACTAAAACAAACGCCTAAAAGCTGGCTAGCGTTCCTGCTGGCAGATAAGTGTTAAAGCTCGCTGTATACAACAAATCTGTCGCGGCTTCGATATCTGGCGCGAAGTATCTGTCTTTATCGTAATAAGCGACGACTTCACGTAATTCGGCTTTAGCCTTAGCTACTGCGACACTTGGGGCTAAAGGCGCGCGGAAATCTAAACCCTGAGCCGCCGCTAACAATTCAATTGCCAGTACACCACGGGTATTTTCGCTCATATCGCGCAAGCGGCGGGCCGCAAAGGTCGCCATAGAAACATGGTCTTCTTGGTTAGCCGATGTTGGCAAGCTGTCAACTGATGCCGGATGAGCGTAGGTTTTGTTCTCAGACGCCAATGCCGCCGCCGTTACTTGGGCGATCATAAAGCCCGAGTTCACCCCGCCATTTTTCACCAGGAAAGGCGGCAATTTTGACAGGCTAGAATCGATCAATAGCGCGATACGACGCTCGGCAATAGAGCCCAGTTCAGCAATCGCAATCGCCAGATTATCCGCCGCCATAGCCACGGGTTCTGCGTGGAAGTTACCGCCCGAAATGATATCGCCCGTGTCTTGGAACACCAGTGGATTATCGGTTACGCCATTGGCCTCGGTGCCTAACACATCAGCCGCGTGACGAATTTGGGTCAAGCAAGCCCCCAGCACCTGTGGCTGACAGCGCAGTGAGTAAGGATCTTGCACCTTTTCACAATTAGCGTGACTTAGGCTTATCTCAGACTCTTCACCCAGTAGATGACGGAAGACCATGGCCGAATCGATTTGACCTTTCTGACCACGCGCCGCATGGATGCGAGGATCAAACGGGCTACGGCTGCCCATAGCGGCTTCGACGCTCATGGCACCGATCACTGAACTTGCTGCGAACAAGTCTTCGGCGTGGAACAACCCTTCCAGCGCCAGCGCAGTCGACGCTTGCGTGCCGTTAAGCAAAGCGAGTCCTTCTTTGGCCGCTAAATCGATTGGCTTAAGGCCAGCGATTTCTAAACCTTCGGCGGCAGAAATTAACTCGCCTCGATAGCTCATTTCGCCTTCGCCCAGCATAGGCAAACACATGTGCGCCAGTGGCGCTAAGTCACCCGAGGCGCCGACTGAACCTTTTTCAGGCACGCAGGGATAAACTTCGGCGTTCACTAAGCTGATTAAGAAGTTAATCACTTCTAAACGAATGCCTGAAAAACCACGGCTTAATGAGTTGATTTTTAACACCATCATCAAGCGCACTGTGGCATCTTGCATGTATTGCCCCGTGCCAGCGGCGTGTGACAACACGATAGAACGTTGCAGCAATTGCAGATCTTCGGGCGCTATCTTGGTATTGGCCAACAAGCCAAAGCCCGTGTTGATGCCGTAAACGGTGCGGCCTTCATCCAACACTTTTTGCACGATTTGCGCACTGGTGTTGATATCAGTAATCGCCTCTGGTGCGAGTTCCAGTGTCAACTTATGACGGCTGATTTCGCGCAATTGCGCTAGGCTCAAGCTGCCCGGCGTTAACACTAAGTGATTCACAGATTTCATATTTTTAGCTCCAAGCTTTTAGTTATTATTGTTATTGAGTCGTTAGCATCGGCTAGTCTTGCATAGGTAAATCGAGGCCCTGCTCCTTGGCGCAGTTTTTCGCAATCTCGTAGCCCGCATCGGCATGGCGCATCACGCCTGTCGCTGGGTCATTCCACAACACGCGGCCAACCCGTTTTGCCGCCGCATCTGTGCCGTCACACACAATGACCACACCCGAATGTTGGCTAAAGCCCATGCCGACGCCGCCGCCGTGGTGCAAAGACACCCAAGTTGCGCCGCTGGCGGTGTTGAGTAGTGCGTTCAGTAATGGCCAATCGGATACTGCATCAGAGCCGTCCAGCATAGATTCGGTTTCCCGGTTCGGGCTGGCCACTGAGCCAGAATCTAAGTGGTCGCGACCGATTACCACGGGCGCCGACAACTCACCGTTTTTAACCATTTCGTTGAAAGCTAACGCCAAGCGAGCGCGATCTTTTAAGCCCACCCAGCAAATACGCGCAGGCAGACCTTGGAAGGCAATACGTTCGCGCGCCATGTCTAACCAATTGTGCAGGTGTGGATTATCTGGGATCAGTTCTTTGACTTTAGCGTCGGTTTTGTAGATATCTTCGGGATCGCCAGATAACGCCACCCAGCGGAACGGGCCAATGCCTTCACAGAACAGTGGGCGAATATAAGCAGGTACAAAACCTGGGAAATCGAAGGCATTTTCAACGCCCATTTCAAACGCCATTTGGCGAATGTTGTTACCGTAATCGAGCGTGGCTGCACCCGCGGCTTGCAGGTCGAGCATGGCTTGTACTTGCACCGCCATCGAGGCTTTCGCCGCCTTAACCACAGCAGCTTCGTCGGTTTTACGCATGGCCGCAGCCTCAGCCATAGTCCAACCCTGCGGCAGATAACCGTTTAATGGGTCGTGTGCAGAGGTTTGGTCGGTCACCACATCAGGGGTAACGCCGCGTTTAACTAATTCAGCAAACACATCGGCGGCATTCGCTAATAAGCCCACTGATACTGGCTTACCAGCTTGGTTCGCTTCTTCAATCATGGCTAATGCTTCATCGAGCGAAGTAGCTTTTTTGTCAACATAGCGAGTACGCTGACGGAAATCGATGCGGGTTTCGTCGACTTCACAGGCTAACACTGAGAAGCCAGCCATAGTGCCCGCCAGCGTTTGTGCGCCGCCCATGCCACCTAACCCGCCAGTGAGGATCCATTTGCCTTTAGAGATACCCTCAAAGTGCTGTTTTGCGACCGACACAAAGGTCTCGTAAGTACCTTGGACTATGCCTTGAGTACCAATGTAGATCCACGAACCCGCCGTCATCTGGCCGTACATGGCCAAACCTAGCTTATCTAACTCGTTGAAATGTTCCCAGTTCGCCCAATGTGGCACTAGGTTTGAGTTAGCAATCAGTACGCGCGGTGCATCCGCATGGGTGCGAAATACGCCCACAGGTTTGCCCGATTGCACTAATAAGGTTTCGTCGTCTTCGAGGCGTTGTAAGACTTCGATGATTTTGTCGTAGCAATCCCAATCGCGGGCGGCGCGGCCAATACCGCCATAGACGACTAAGTCTTCTGGGCGCTCGGCGACATCTGGATGTAAGTTGTTCATTAACATACGCATTGGCGCTTCTGTGAGCCAACTCTTACAGCTTAATTGTGTGCCATGCGGTGCAATAATACGGCGGCTTGGGTCGTGGCGCTTATCCATTGAATTTTCCTCTTTCAACCTGTGGTGCTAACTCGTATTCGCTAAGTCGCTAATACGGGTTAGCACTATTGTTTTTATTGTGTTTTTATCTTTTAACTTATAAGGGTACAGCTATCAAAGTTACTGATTTACATCTGTTAATCACGCCACTGGCGTTACTTGCTAAAGGTTAAGTGGCCGCCGAGTTTAAAGCGGCTACCTGGGTGAACTAATTTTGCGAAACTCACGACGCCTTGGCGTGACCAAGTGCGGCGTAAAATCTGTAAACAGGGCTCAGTGGCGGGGATTTCGAGCCTTTGCTGTAATGCTTCACTGGCGATAATCGCTTCAATCGTGTGATGCGCCTCGGTCAGCGGTGCCACTTGGGACAAATATTCGTGGGGTGTCTGCTGGGTAAAATCCTGCAATAAATAATCGGGTACCAGCTCAGGATTCACATAACGCTCTTCAACTTGCAACGGTAAGCCCTGCTCGCAATGCACTAAGATCGAATGGAAGACTGTCGCACCGTGCTCAAGCCCAAGGGAAATTGCGATACTCGTACTCGCCACGACTTGTTCTAACACCCATTGCTGCACGCTATAGCCGTGGCCGCGGTCTTTTATCTCATCGGCAATATTGCGGATCGCCAACATAGACGACTGGGATTTACACCCTGCGACGAAGGTGCCTAGCCCTTGAGAACGCTCAAGCACACCGCTATCCGTCAGTTCGGTTAACGCACGTCGCGCCGTCATTCGGCTGCAGGTAAACAAATCGGCAAGCTGATTCTCAGAAGGCACGCGAGCATGCTCTTCCCACTCACCCGACTCGATAGAGGAGATAATGTATTGCTTAATTTCTGCAAACTTAGGTGTAGCCAAAACATTTCCTCAATATAAAGCGCTAGAATCTAGGTGCTATTCACTCTTTCAAACGTTCAAAATTGCGGCTACAATCCTAGCTTGTATATACAAGTAAATACAAGCCAGCTCACATAAATTTAATAAACCGTTAATCACTTGGTTAACATCTGCCAGCACAGCAAGGGGAATACATGTCTTGGGATCAGGTTTGGATAGACGTTAACTTAGCCACAATGGACCCTTCCGTATCAGCACCTTATGGTTCGATCACCAACGCGGCCATCGCAGTAAAAGATGGCAAAATTGCTTGGCTTGGCCCCCGCAGCGAACTGCCCGCCTTCGATGTGTTGTCAATTCCCGTTTACAGGGGCAAAGGCGGTTGGATCACCCCAGGATTAATTGACGCCCACACCCACTTAATCTTTGCCGGTAATCGCGCCAATGAATTTGAGTTACGCCTACAGGGCGCCAGTTACGAAGAAATTGCTCGTGCAGGTGGAGGTATTATTTCAACCGTTAAAGCTTGCCGCGAAGCGGATGAAGCAGAATTATTTGAACTCGGCCGTCAGCGTTTAAACGCGCTGGCCAAAGAAGGGGTGACTACGGTTGAGATCAAATCGGGTTACGGCTTAGATACTGAAACTGAATTGAAAATCCTGCGTGTCGCCCGCGAGCTCGGCAAGCATCACCATGTAGATGTGAAGACCACATTCCTTGGCGCCCATGCGATTCCGCCAGAATATAAAGACAATAGCGACGGCTACGTCGACTTAATTATCAATAAGATGCTGCCCGCAGTGATCGCCGAAAACCTCGCCGATGCGGTAGATGTGTTCTGCGAGAATATCGCCTTTAACCTTGAGCAAACCGAACGGGTACTCAGCGCAGCCAAAGCGGCGGGCTTAGAGATTAAGCTCCATGCCGAGCAGTTAACTAATATGGGTGGCAGTGCACTGGCCGCACGTCTTGGTGCTAAGTCTGTAGATCATATCGAATATTTAGATGAGACAGGCGTAAAAGCCTTAAGTGAAAGCGGCACCTGCGCCGTACTACTGCCGGGCGCCTTTTACTTTTTGCGGGAAACCCAAAAACCACCTATCGATTTATTGCGCCAATACGGCGTACCTATGGTACTCGCCAGCGATTTTAACCCAGGTTCATCCCCCATTTGCTCAACCCTGTTGATGCTGAATATGGGCTGCACCTTGTTCCGTTTAACACCAGAAGAAGCCCTAACAGGACTCACCTTAAATGCCGCCAAAGCACTCGGAATTGAAGACACTGTTGGCAGTTTAGTCGTTGGCAAACAAGCCGATTTTTGTCTGTGGGATATCGCCACGCCTGCACAGTTGGCCTACAGCTACGGCGTCAATCCCTGCAAAGATGTAGTGAAGAATGGCAAGCTAGTTCACCAGTAGCATAGATCCATCAATAATAGGTGCATCAGCAGCATAAACGGCATAAGCGAAGGTTAGATAAGGTCGCTCAATCAAACTTGGCGACCTTATCTGAATTTAAACACTGGCCCCATTTTCTAACAGCTCATCTTCTTGCTTTACCAGCTTATGCTCACCTTCGTTACAGCCTATTTTCCAATAGCTCGAGGTATAAAAATGACTCTTAGGCAATGCATGCGCTTGCTTAAAGTGTCTTCTTAACGCGCGCATACTATTAAATTCACAGGCAATCCATACGGCAGGCTCGCCAGCAAGCCAAGGTAATTGGGCTATTCGCTCAACCAAAGGGCGACCTTCGGGATCGGCCTCAGGATTGATCACCCAATGCAGCTCGACATGTTCAGGATGCACGAGAGGTTGAATGTCGGCTTCGCTCAATACTTCAATCACGGCATAACCCACGGCATCCTTTGGTAATTGCGCTAAGTTCACGCTAATGGCGGGTAAGGCTGTCATATCACCTGCGAGTAAAAACCAATCCGCCTCAAAGTTGATCAGTTTTTTAAGTCCGGGTCCGCCAATTTGAATGAGTTCGCCCACCTGCGCCGTTTTCGCCCAACTCGATGCGGGGCCGTCGGTATCGTGCAGCACAAAATCCACATCGATTTCATCATCGCGTTGCTGACGGATAGTGTAAGTTCGCATTAATGGACGCTCACCCGCTTGTGGGAATAACAACTTGATATAGGCACTCTCTTGATCGGCAGGAAACCCAGCCAATCCCGCACCGCCTAAGGTGATGCGTAACATATGCGGAGTGATATAAGTCGAGCGGATCACTTCTAGCTCACGTGGTGCAGGTTTATTCATTATGATTTTCTCCTATTGCGTTTTCTGCCGTTAAGCGCAACTCAATGGCTCCTTTTCCAGCCGTATCTTTTGGCTTACTAGATGGTCTTTTTTGAGTAAGGCAATCAGTTTCACTTTTGGCGGCAGCGGCATCATCCACACTTTTACTGATCCTATTGGCAAGTTTAATAAAAGTATCGACTTCGTCTGAACTGAGCGCCTGCGTCATGCGCGCCACGGTTTTACGTTCTGAGGCATTGATCTGAGTCATGATCTTTTCCCCCTCAGCCGTGGGTCGCAGCAACTGACTGCGGCCATCCTTAGGGTTATCGATTTTAGTGATCAACCCACTCTGCTGTAGCTCATTAAGAACACGGGTAATTTGTGCTTTATCCCGCTGCATACGCAGGGCGATAGACTGGGCCGTCGATTCAGGATTACGACAAACCCCCTTCAAGGCACGGATATGAGTGACAGGTAAATCAATCTTTTGTGCAGCAATATCACTACGCAATTGCTTTTTGTAGGCTTGCACTAATCTGTGCAAGGTTTCACTGAGTGACAATGAAGGCATAGAAGGCTCTCGATATAGTTGACTGTATCAACAATATCGAGATTAGTTGATTGTGTCAACTATACCGGCTAGCGTTAAACAATTATGACGATGCAACATTATAAATCGAAGCTTTATTCCATTCCGTAATGCTCATGCGTCACCTTACCTATCACTCATTAACGCTTTAGAGGCAAATAAACGCGTCTCGCTCAAAATAAAAAAGAATAGCTTCAAGTAATTCGCTATCTGTCCATTGCGCTTTTTGCATTGTGTAGTTGTCAATGACATCTTCGATTTGATCCATATTCAAGAAGTAACAATAGCCACTTTTAAACAGGCTATTTTCAAACTCATCAAATTCTTGATCCGAAAAGTTATTGGTACTACCCACTATCGGTAATAAAGTTGTCGTGAGTTGAATATCATCATTCTGTGAAGTGTCCTCATAAACAAGCCAATATCCGAGACCTCGATTAGAAATACATTTATCTATCCAGCCCTTTACTGATTCAGGCCTATCAAGAAATGGTGTTATATCCACTGATATTTTTCCTTTAAATGTCAATGTTTGCTAAACGGCAAAAAATTTAATTCTGTATTAGGACGATAAGTGAATTCAAATAAAAATTATGTTTTGGCGCTATTCCATTCTTCCTCGAATTAGCGCCATCACATTATAGGGCGTGTCGCCAAGGATCAATGTCCGTATTTAGCACTCACTTCCGTAAGTAACGCTTGCCATTTAGGGTAAATCGTTAACTCATCATTCCATGGCGCCATGGTCTGTGCCATGTTGGGATTTTGGCCTTGTTTTAACTGATATAAATAAGCAAACGCTGAGGCTCGATAATTAGCGAGACAATGCACTAATACATCTTTCCCCTTATGCTGATCCATAGCCGCAAAGAAGGCTTCCACATCTTCGACCTTTGGATTTTGCCAATCCACGGGAATATACACATAGTCCATTCCGGCCTGAGTCACGAGTTTACCTTCATCAGGGTGGGCATCTTTACTGCTGTCCGGCATAAGATTGATCACCACATCCACACCAGCTTGTTTAAGCAGTGAAAATTGCTGCTCATTTGGTAAACCTGAGCTTAATAACTGCGGCGCTTGCTGTTGTAATGCACGAATACCCTGAAGATTTTCGATCGATTCTATATTGGCATTCGCCAGTGGAGCCCCCAAAAACAGGGCAAGAACAAGGCTTGAAAGTACGGGATTTCTCATCAATAACTCCTTGGCTAACATAAAAATCAGAGGCTTGCTTAATCCTCTGATAATCCTGTACCACCGAAGTTCAGCAAATATCATCCCAATCCACCACAAATGCACAAACCTTTGAGCTAGCACTCATTTTTCGCGCCGAATTAACGATGGTTGCATTTCATCTTGGGAGATTTAGCAATCGGTTGCAAATATCGATGACTTACCTCTCAACATTTTTAAAAGCAACGGGCTAAAACATATTAAAAATCAACCATAAAAACAAAATAGAAGGTATTACCATCAGCGTGCTCACAACCACATATACCCAATGTTTGAAATAGATAAAGATCCCGATACCCACAATATTGGCAACAACAATAGAAATCACCAGCAGCAAAGGGGAGGCAATATGTGCAATATTATTCAAAACTCGAGATGTTGGGATATGGATTATCACTCCCGTAGAATTCAGCACAATCAACACTGCCAGTAATGAAAATGCCATCAGTACCCAAAAAAACTTACTCATTGTCCCTATCAACCTGTTATCCCTACATCCATCAGGATTATAAAGGTTCGTACCCCTATATGGCATACACTATTGAGTGTAATTATCTGTTTTACAAAGCACACCACCGAAAGCAACAGACAGGCATAAATCATCATCTTACCCAAGGTAATAAATTCGATGGCTAACCTTAAACCTGAAACGCTGCTAAATTACAGTCCTAACTCGCACGATTAAGGAAGCTGCATGCTCAATCCTGAACACAGTTACTGGCATGACACGCTTAAAGCCATTCGTCGCTGCGGTAGAAAACTCATTGAATTTGAACTGTTATTCACCTTAGTGTCGGCGGGTATTGTCGTCCCGTCTTTTGGCTGGCTACTGCGCCATCTGATTGCCAAAACGGGCAATGTCACCATTACCAATTACGACTTAATCGCCTTTGCCATGTCTCCCTATGGCTTGCTGTTTATGGTCATTACTCTATTCAGCAGCTTTACCGTGTTTTTTACCCAACGTGCTGGAGTCACTATTCTCGCAGCATCTGGCTTATACGATATTCCCATTGGCCCAGTGCGGGCGCTGATTTTCGCGACAGCGCGCTTACCCGTATTTATTCGCCTTGGTAGCATTTATGCAGCTTGCTTATTGCTGCTCAGCGTACCTTTTATCGGGTTAGGATATCTGATTTTCAGCGTGTTTCTACAGGGACACGACATCAATTACTACTTGTATTTCAAGCCTATAGACTGGTATCTCGCCTTAACGAGTATGGCGTTCTTAGCGATAATCTATGTCCTTGTTGCCTTATATCTGTGGGCCAAAGCGGCCTTTTCACTAACAATTATTGTGAGTGAAACGACCGATGCTTTGACGGCACTCAAACGCAGTTGGCAATTAAGCGCAGGCAATGAACGCCCGATTATGTGGCACGCTGCGGGTTGGTGGTTGAGGATAGGTGCTTTGGTGTATCCCTTAATACTGCTGATCTCCTGGGGTGCCGATAGCTTACTCGATAGGGTTACGCTGACACTTTCGACAGAATTAGCCATATTGGCCCTCGTCTCTGCACTGATTTTTATGCTCAGCGCGGCATGGTCCTTACTCGGAATGTTTGGGGAAGCCTTTATCATATTGCTGTTATACCGCCAACTGGGAGAAAAACCCGCAGGGTTAGAACGCCTTGGGCGACAAACGGTAAAAAGAACGTCTGAACTGTCGATTTATACGATAAGCGGGGTGTTGATCGGCACTTTTTTAATCATGTTGGGGTTAGGGGTATATGCCCTCAATAGTGAACCACAAAGGGATGACATCCTGATTACTGCCCACCGTGCTGGCGCTGCTAGGGCACCAGAAAATACCCTTGCGGCTTTGCGTTTAGCGATTGCAGAAAAGGCGGATTATGCCGAAATCGATGTGCAAACGGCATCCGATGGCACCTTAATGGTATTGCACGATGCTGATTTAATGCGCATAGCGGGCGATTCTAGGCGAGTTGCCAACCTCAGTGCGAGTGAAATACAACAACTCGATGCGGGGAGTTGGCACAGTGCCGCCTTTGCAGGTGAATCCGTACCAACACTACTAGAGATGCTTAATGAGGCACGCAACAAAATCGGTTTGAACATTGAGCTTAAATATAATCAAGCCGATCCCAGCTTGGCACAGGCCGTTGTCGCCTTATTGCAACAAGAGAAAATGACACAACAAGTCGTCATTACATCACTCGAAGCAAGAGCCATTGAAGAAGTGCAACGACTCGACCCTTCCATTCACACAGGCCTTATCGTAACTCAATCCATTGGCGATCCCATTAAGGCGAATACACAATTCTTAGCGGTCAATCAATCGATTACTAACGAAAAATTTATCGCCCGTGCACACAAAGGAGGTAAGCAAGTGCATGTATGGACAGTAAATAATCCGCGGCAAATGCTGCGCATGTTGGCGCTGGGAGCCGATGTGCTCATTACCGACTATCCGCAGGAAGCCGTGGAAATCCGAGAACAGTGGCTCGCGTTATCCCCTGTTGAACAAACGGCGCTGCGCCTACGCTATGTTCTGTAAATTCTGCTTATTTACTCAACCTCGCCTCGAAGCGCTTAGCTCTGCGTTGAAGCAACCAAAAGAGGCTTAACACCCCAAATGAAGCGGCTAAAGTGGTCAACGTTAGAGCAAAACCTTTGAATGAAAACAGGTTTAAAGTAAAACCATCTAACACCAGTACCGCCAAGCCAAGGGGCATTTGGATAAGCACAGCGGTAAACCAATCGAAGGGAAGTTTAGGAAAGATCCTGTGGTAAGCATAAAGCACTAAACCTGCAAGCAATATCAGCAAACTCGCATCGTGAGCCGCCAACAAAAGATACTCCACACTGTTATGCGAGATGTGAGGCACCGTACTCAACATGTCCAACATATAACCCGCGCTGGCGACCAATGAGAAGCTGATAAAACTCAATAAGGCTAATAGGATACCAAAGCCAAGTGCGGGTAAATATTTCATGTAAGGTCTCTCTATTCACAGGTGAAATATACTGTCTCGTCTCCCGAAAACCACAGCATGCAAGGTATAAAGGAGTAAAGAGACTTTAACTACAATAGCAGCCTAAATTTCCCTTAGCTATTAAGACCATAGTCTTATGTCTACCACAAACTTGTGCGCAATAAACCAGATGAAATCCAGTAACAAGTTAGTGTTTTCTCAGATAATCAGTGGATAAGCTTTTAAAATTACTAGATTAATCAAATTTCAATCTTATCGCTTAGTGATATTACCCACAATTTGCCCATGTGTTTGGGTGAAATAGACTAGCCAATTTCACCAATAACGCTTAGGATCGGAGTTGCATTTTTTAGCCAACATATTGTGGAGTATCAAAACATTATGGGTATCAGAGCCATAGTCGTAGACACAGCAGGCACCACGACAGACCTAAACTTTATCCAAGATGTACTATTCCCCTATTCTGTCAAAGCCTTGCCAGACTTTTTAGAACAGAACCAACACAATGTATTGGTTGAAAACTGTATTTGTGACACTAAAGATATCGCCCTAGAGCCCGAGGCTGACTTAGCGCGTGTAACTAAGATCCTGCAACAGTGGGTCAACGAAGACCGTAAAGCTACGCCACTTAAAACCTTACAAGGGTTAATTTGGAAACAAGGCTATGCCCATGGCGAATTTAAGGGCCATATCTTCCCGGACTTTATTGAAGCGGTGAAACGTTTTAGCGCACAAAACCTGCGTATTTACAGTTTTTCATCCGGCTCAGTCGACGCGCAAAAACTGTTGTTCGGCCACAGTGACGGCGGCGATTTAACTGAAATGTTTAACGGCCATTTCGACACCCGTACGGGCAACAAATTAGATAAGCAGGCTTACTGCAATATCCTCAACACTATCAGCTTAAGCCCCAAACAAGTGCTGTTTGTGTCTGATGTTATTGAAGAATTAAAGGCTGCTGACGCTGCGGGTATGATGACCTGCCAAATGGTTCGCGACAGCAAGCAACGCACTGGCGAGTTCCGCAAAATCAGCAGCTTCGATGAGCTGCTGATTGAATAATGCGATTATTGAATAGCACGATAGTCGACTCAGTCAGCTCAAGCTGATTTAGCCGATAAAACGAAAGCGACCTTGTGGTCGCTTTTTTATTAATTGGCTCAATTGCCCTTCACCGCCAGCGGAAACGCGGCCGAGATACATTTTTCCACCTCAAAACGATAACCATAATCCGCATTCTTATCGGGTGTGATCAACAAAATCTCGTAATCATTTAATTCAATCACATTCGACTCGGCAGGCTTTTTACAACGCGAGCGGCCATTGGCTTCAAGTGAAAATGCGAACGTAGCTAGCCATTGCCGCACTAAGTACTGATATTGAGTTCGCACTGAGGCGTAGGCCTTTTTGCGATCTTCCTCTTCCAGCTCGCTGTCATCATTACTATTCTCAGCCTTGCTCGATTTATCGCTTTCAGAGTCAAGAGCAGTCTGAGTTAGCTCTACAATCGGTACCGTCAGCACATCGGTCGCATCCGGCAACCGTCCCGATTTAGGCTCGCGAGGCGCATGCTTAGCGGCTTCTTGGGGAGAGGTAATAAAGCTGCCAAATGAGGTTTCAATGCGAGTCTCTAAATCAATTAACAGGCTCAAGTGATACAAAACCACAGTCGCTAGCACGATACGGATCAAAAAAGTCGTTTTACGGAATGAAGTATGCGAGGTAAGCCGTAACGACTTGACACCCAAAGGTTTAAGCAAAAAAATCAATATTAAATAGATAGGAATAATCAACTGCAATGCCAGCAGCACGATCGCGCTTACCATCAAAAACCAAGCGGGCATATAGAGTAGAATCGCTAAGTTATGGGTGTAATTGAGATCGCTTGCTGAGACCCCAACCACTTCGTTGACTATCGCGCCAGACCAGCCCAAAGCAAAGTTGGCAATCATCGCATAAAACAGCAACAACACAGCTTTGCCCGCCAAACTGTGCCAAACCCGCTCGAACACAGGCCAAAACTCGATGGCCATAGCGATTACGGCAATCACAGCGACCAACCCCATTAACTCGCTACTAAAAGCCAATATCAAAGCAATAAGATACAGCTTTTGCGCAAAGGATAACTTAGCAACCCCTAGGATAAGACAGCGCCAGAACTTGCCCAAACCTAAACGGATGTCACTCAGTGATGGTAAACTGAGCTTTCGCAAGTATTGGCGAGCCGCCCCAATGTAACCGATTAAATTCATTATTATTTTACATTCCATTGAAATAGTAAGACGGGCAACATTTGCCACTGTAATGTGCAAAGCACAGTGATGGCAACTGTGCCACTCAATCTCGGTACATTGGTCACTTTGGCTATCTCTAGCCAAAGTCGAACGCTCTGCTTAGAGTCGAATGAAAGCCCTGCAACACCCAAACGCCAGTTTAAATCCAATTAAAATGAACTTGAGAGAGGAAATCAGAGCGGCCTTATGGTCACTTTTACAAATCGATAAACCTGACTCAGGATTAACTATACGACACTTAACTTCTGCTCGGAAAATACGGTTTTAGCGACAAACATGCCATTAAGTGCAGCAGGAAAGCCAGCATAAACCGACATTTGCAATATCACCTCAACAATTTCCTGCGGCGTACAACCGACATTCAATGCGCCATTAATATGTACGTTTAACTGTGGCTGGCAATGCCCTAGCGCCGTGAGTGCGGCAACTGTCACTAGCTCCCGCGTCTTAAGGTCGAGCCCTTCACGCTGATAAATATCCCCAAAAGGATATTCAATAATGTACTTGCCTAAGTCAGGGCAAATATCGGCAAGACTGCGGATGACTTTCTCCCCCGCCTCACCGTCGATTTCAGTCAGTTTAGCGAGGCCCTGCACATATCTTTGATTACTCATTTTTAGCTCCTGTTGGATTAAATCACAGTAAGCAGCCTAAACCTTAGAGTTAACTCTAAGTCAATGGTTCATTGATGGATGACACAGGCAATGCGGATCAGTAAAACTAACCCTCTGTTTAACTCGCCGACTAGAGGCGCAAGCAAATAGAAAAGTAAATAATATTAGCTTTTTAGCATTTAACCAAAATGTTAGCGACTGAGCTTAGCCACTAAAAATGAGTTTGGTAATAGTGAATTTTTTGCTTAAGGGCAGCCAAATGCTCCTGCTCTTGGCGAATACGCTCAGCCAATTGTGTTGCATGTTGCTCGAGCAACTGCTGTCGCTGGCCAGCGGTTGCATCGCCTTGGACACGCAACTCGGCATAGGTCAATATCTGCTTTAACGACATGCCCGTTTCTTTTAAGCGATTGATAAACCCAATCCATTCCGCTTCTTTCGCCGCATAATCACGATGCCCGCTGCCATTTCGCACGACAGACTGCAGTAGGCCAATTTTCTCGTAATATCTGAGCGTATGCGCCGACAGCCCTGTGAGTGCAGCAAACTGACCTATGTTCATAATCTAACGATCCGCAGGATGGTTAACGCCATCATTCGTGGGCACATTTTCGAGATCGAATGGATTGACCCCTTCGAGGCAACCAATGTTGTAACCATACTCATGGGGATTGGAACGCCGCTGGTGATGGGTGTAAATACCGCAGATAGAGCAGAAGTAGTGTTTGGCAGTTTTGGTATTGAATTCATAGAGTTTCAGCACTTCCTCACCCTTGAGGATCTTAATCCCCGCCAGCGGCACAGAGCCAACCATTGCGCCCTTACGACGACAGATAGAGCAATCGCAACGGCGTGGATTTTCGATGCCATTAGGCAATGACAACTCCAATACCACGGCACCGCAATGGCAAGACGCTCTGTGTTTTGGCTGAATAAGAGTATTGCCCACTTGTTTAATCACACCCCACTCCTTGTTTCACTAGATTCTATAAACCTAAATTCCCCAGCCGCTGCACCAACGCTCGCCATTGTTGCAATTGCGGCTCCTTAGCACTCATCACTGGCCCCAACATATTGGACTTAGCCCGCTTAAAACCACTAAATACTAAGGTGGCGGTATCAAGCTGTTTGAGCGCGGGAGCACCTTGAAACCACTTGTAATACCAAGGCGGCGTGTCCATAGTCATGATAATTCGCGAGGTTTTATGGCGCAGCAACTTAGCGGGTATCAATTTACCTTTCTCATATTTAAATGCAAACCCAGATAAAAATGTCCTATCGATTAAGCCTTTAAACTTAGCAGGAATACCGCCCCACCAAATCGGGGTGACAATCACCACATGCTCCGCCCACTGGATATTCGCTTGAAACGTCTGCAAATCGGCTTCGAGTGGCTGAGGTTGACGATAACCATAGCTCAGATTCGGGTCAAAATTCAGCTCAGCTAGTTTGACGATTCTCACTGAGTGTTTATCTGCCGCCGCTTGGGCATAGGTTTCAGCCAGATGCTCACAAAAACTCTGCGCCTTAGGATTACCACAGATCACTAAAATCTTTTTTGCCACGATGAAACTCCATAACAGTCACTGTGACAAATAGCATAAACTCTGCCCCTAAGGGGAGAGTCAAGACCTAAGGTAACAGCTGCGACTCACAGGAGGTGAGCCCATCAATACAGGCATCTAACTGAGTGACTTTATGTTCTAACTCACTTATCTGGCGTAAAAAATCTGCTTTTATACCCAACAAAAAAGCCTGTACTGTGGCTAACTGAGCATGCTTATCGCCTTGTTCGAGTAAATCTTTTAGTTGGACAAGCTTAATGCCGAGGGCTTTGGCCTCTTTGATCAGCAACAACAGCCTAATATCCGCCGCACTATAAATACGATAACGCCCCTGACGTGCGGGAGTGTCAATAAGCCCCCACTCCTCATACAAGCGAATCGCTTTTATCGACAGCCCAGTTTGCTTTGCCACTTGTCCAATATACATAGCTCAACCTAACCCTTTAAAGACATTACTCATATCTGCATTGCTTGCCATTATCAGCCACAGTATCAGCTTAGGCCAAGACTTGTCGCAGCAATCTTATGCTGCTAGTCTGGCCGCTTAAACGAGCGTTTTAACTTGGGATTTTTATCATGGGATTTAAACAAGAACAGTTGCAAGAAGGTGTACAAGAACAGGCAATGGAAAAGTTTCTCGCACAGCACCCCATAGTCACAGAAATCCCCGTTGCATGGGGTGAAATGGATGCCCTACAACACGTAAATAATGTGGTGTATTTCCGCTATTTTGAAACGGCACGTATCGACTTTTTCAATCGCCTCTTCCCGCTAGATACTCTGTATAAATCCGGTATTGGCCCCGTAATCAGCGAAAATCAGGCTCGCTATAAACGCCCAGTGACTTTCCCCGATACTTTATTGGTGAGTGTCAGTATTAGCGATATTCACAGCGATAGATTTACCATGCATTATCAGGCTTTTAGTAAACAGCAGCAGGCAGTGACCACCTTAGGTACTTCAGTCGCGGTGATGTTTAACTTTAAAACGGGTAAAAAAGCCGAGTTACCGACAGAACTGCTGGCGATTCTCAAACAGCACGAAGTCGCTTAAGCTATTCAAATCGATAACGAATTGCCATCACACTTTAGGCCATACCTTGAGGGAAGCATGTATGTCAGATAACGAAAATATCGAAATAGCCATCGAACATCAACAGGATAGACAGCGTTTTATTATCCCTGTCGACGGCTATGAAGCCGTGTTGGGATACCGATTATCAGGCAAGGATATCGATTTTAGCCGCACCTTTGTCCCCAACGAACTGCGCGGTAAAGGCCTTGCCGAACGCTTAGTACGCCACGGCTTAAAGTGGGCTAAAGGCCAAGACTTTACTATCCAAGCCAGCTGCTGGTATGTACAGAAGTTTTTAAAATAGGCAGATTTAAAAACGAGTTCGCTAAATCCAATACACAGGGTAATGGCGCTTGGGATCGGTGGAAAGGTTATTGACCACCAGCGCGACCAGTAAGAGTAATACTGAGCCGAGGAACACTGGCATTAACGCGTAAAGAAAGCCGAGTTGATGCACGTTTTCACCGCCAATCACGGCAATCAATGCCGTTGCGCCGCCCGGAGGATGAAGAGTCCGAGTCAGGTACATGAATGCGATAGATAGGGATACCGCTAAGGCGCTGGCCAGCACCACATAATCGCCACACACTTGGTACACTGCGACCCCAATTAAGGCCGATAACACACTGCCACCAATCAAGTTACGCGGCTGAGAAAACTCCGCTAGCGGTGCACCGTAGACTAGCACAGCCGACGCACCAAACGAGCCAATGACAAACATAGTGTCGACGAGGTTTTCACTCATATAATTTGCGAGACTCGCGACCAAGTAAATGCCACAGAAAGCCCCAATCCATGACCACACAATCTTTTTAAGTGGCTGTCTTGGTGGACAAATGTCTTTCGATCGCATGCGGGTAAAATAGAATCTCATGGTTAATCCGAACCGATAAAAATTAAGCGATACAGACAAGTGATCTGCATCACAGTTAGCGGGTCGACAAATTAACCCTTCAGCAGCGCAATTGCAATTACGCTGACCGAAAGAGTAAGCAGACTAAGCGCTTTCACCACTCAGATTAGCGAGCATTTCGCGGATATCTTCAGGAATCGGGCGGCTTTTTTCACTGCTGTAATCGTAATGTACGAGTGTGGTTTTTACTTCGGCGGTCTTGTTGCCCGCTTGCCAACAGGTTTGGGTCAGCTCGAAGCTGCTATTACCGATACGGCTGACATAGGTTTTTACTGTGACACTCTTGCCATAGTAAGTCGGCGCGATAAATGCCACGGTAAACCCCGCGACGATTAAGTTCCACTGATGCAAATCTAACTCGGGATTAAAAATCTCAAAGATTGGCGTGCGCGCCGCTTCGCACCATACGGGGATCACAGTGTTGTTGATATGACCTAGGCCGTCGGTTTCAGTAAATCTTGGATTGATTTCGAGACTGTATTCTGTGGCTGACATGCAAACTTCCTTTTTATTATTTTATGAATGGAAGAGCGTGGTGATTAACGTAATTAAACCAACCACCAAACTCATCCATTATCCTAAGCCAAACAGGTTCTAGCCACTAGCCCAAACCTAGCATTTTAAAACTGACAACTCGCCGTTTCTGGGGTTTGCTTGCCGTTAGCATCGTACTTTTTAAGGCATCCAGCCTTACCCATATCATACATTTTCTCGTATTCTAACTTGCCATTTTTATAAGACTTATACACCCCATGAGTTTTTGGGTTCTCTAAGTGATAAATCTTACGGCCCTTAGTGATATGTGAGTAATCGGCAAAACCCGGCTCTTCGGAATAGATAACACCGTTAATGTAGCGCTTGTGGATCACATGCTGTTCATCGATACGCAGCATTTCATTCGCTATCTTGCCATTCATGTCGTAACACACTTTATCCACGGCATAATTGCTATCGAGGTCTTCAATACAACTCACGGCACCATTATCAAAGTACTCGCGCTGTATACCGCAGCGCGCAATGGCGTTATCCCAGAAATAAGGTTCACCGTTCCAGGTTTCGCCTTCTTGCTGGCAGTAGTTCCACAGGCTTCTTAATTGCCCATTAGGATAGAAACTATAATGGGGGCCAGAGACACGGTTATTCACTTGGTGACCATATCGGGAGAGTGAGTAACCACCATCAGTGGAATAACTGATACTTGGGCCGTATTCCTTACCCGCTTTGTACGTTTTTAAATTTAATAAACGGCCATTGGAATCAAACTGATATTCTTTATCTACAGCGCCATTGGTGTAATAAGCCAATTTATACAAGGAGCCGCTGCTATGATATTCGCGCTGCTCACCGTGTTTTATCGATGAAATTGCTTCATTTTTGCCATTAATCACCCCTTCACAATCATCTGAGTAGGGATTCTCACGCATAATACATTCATCGTGCGAAGGCTTAAGCGTCACCGCTTCATTGAATTTATAACTCGTTAGTTCAGTCAGCTCACCGTTCTGGGGATTAAAGCGCATTTGCTGGCCATCCAACTCTCCTTGGCGGTAGTTAGCGATATCCACCACGACATTCGGACTTGAATACCAAATACTCTGACCATTAAGGCGACCCTGCTCATAATGGCGGGTATTAAACATCAGATTATTTTTGTCGAATGATTTAGACTCTCCTTGACGTAAGCCATTGACATAGCTCACTTCGGTACGAGTCCCATCTTCGGCTTTAAATACCCAAGGGCCAGTGCGTTTTCCTGCAAGATAGGCACCTTCACCAACTTGATCACGGAAATGTCCGCTCGTCACTTTATCGACCCAAGGACCTTGTTTGACACCCTTTTGATACTGGCCTTTGCTGCCATCAGCCTCAAGCCACTCGCCATCTTTTACGCCATTAAGATAAATACCTTTTGCCACTAATCGCTTATCGCCTTCTGCACTGGAGTCATAATCGGGCTCATAGACTTCGTAGGGGCCGTCGAGCACATCCTGATTGTAATGGGCAAAACCAAAGTTATCGGCCTCATCGAACATCGACTGTGCAATCCATTTACCTTGCTTTTTACCGTCAAGATATTCGCCTTCCCAATAAATGGCTTGGTTCTCTGTCTCCATCCACTTACCGACTTTTTTGCCCTGTTTGTAGTTACCAGAGTAAACCACGCTACCATTGCGACCATCGTAGGCCGCATACGGGCCATCAAGCACGCCTTGGGCATAATGACTTTCACTGGCAAGCCCTGCCCAAGTACTCGCCATGCTCATACTCATAAAATCGTAGGATGGGCCAGTTTTAGGGATCACGGCACCACCACTTTTAAGCCAATCAAAGTCATCGGCCTCAAAGGCCACGCTCACCAATACAAAACTGCCATCTTCTTCACTATATCCACTGCGATCAAAGGTGGTCACAAGGCTATATTGATGCTCATTACCTTGGGCATCTTTATCTTTACGAGTGAGTGGATAACGTAATTTATATTCGACGGCTGTCTTCACATCGACGGGGGAACCTTCGGAATTACGATAACCCACTAAGGTCGGCTTGAGCTTAGTAGAACCATCGACAATCGCTTTAATGGCGGGATCTTCAATCGCGTCAACATCATAGGTCATACGATATTGTTGCGGCGGAATTTGGCTTAACACTTTACGAACGCTACCCACGGTAAACGAGGTTAAGGTTGGTGCGACTTCATCGAGCACAACCTGTAGACGGGGAAGTTTTGTGAGATCATCCCCTTCAAAACCATAGCCCCGTAAATGCTGACCATCGGCATCTTTAAGCATGACAACCACTTCTTTGGTGCCACCTTTATCAAAATCGAGGTAAAAAACCGCAACCACTTCAGCAGAACCATAATCATCAAGACGCACGCCGGGCGCATCGCCATAGAGCATTTCGCCCCACACTTTATGATCTTTTTGATAGAAATTGAGCCATTGCCCGTTAGGCAAGTCCACTGGGCCATGGACGATTTTGTCGTAATCCTCAGCGTCAGCTGCAGGAATGACAGTTAAAGAAGATAACAACACCGCACTCGCTGCAGTGAATAAACTACGAATCGAAAGTTCCATTTAACTACACCTTTTATACCGACGCCTCGCGCCTCATGCGCACCAGTAAACGGGGCGAATTTTAAGCGAAGAAAAGCACTTCAGGAAGTAGTAGATAAAAAAAAGGCCGCTTCTGCGGCCTTTAGCAACAACAAGTTAACAATTAGTTGTTGTACATAGCATTTATTTCATGGGCATATTTATGGTAAATCATCTTGCGGCGCAGCTTGAGCGTTGGGGTGATTAAACCCGCTTCCATCGAAAACGCTTCAGGCAACAGAGTGAACTTTTTAATCTGTTCAAAACCGGCCAACTCATGCTGTAACTGCTTTAAGCGTTGCTCAAAATGCTCAACCACATGACTATGGCGCAGCAATTCTAAAGGTGACTCATACTTCAGCCCTTTGTCCTTCGCCCACGCTTCCAGTGACTCAAACGCTGGCACAATCAAGGCGGTCACATAATTACGCGCATCGGCAATAATCGCCACTTGCTCGATAAAAGGACAACAGCCTACGGCGCCTTCAACCCTTTGCGGCGCGATATATTTACCGTTGGAGGTCTTCATCAATTCTTTAATACGATCGGTAATAAATAAATTGCCATTCGCATCGAAACGCCCTGCATCGCCGGTTTTTAACCAACCATCTTCAAACGCAGCGGCGGTATCTTCAGGACGATTGTAATAGCCGCGCATCACAGTCGCGCCGCGGACTAAAATCTCATCGTCCTTACCTAGCTTAATTTCGGTTTCCAGCAAAGGTTGTCCATTGGAACCCGGCACTCGATTACCTAAGGTATTGCAGGTCACAGTCGCGTTAGTTTCTGTCATACCGTACCCACAAAGTACTGGAATATTAATCGCATGGAAGAAACTACCGACATTCACATCTAAGGCTGCGCCACCGCAAGGCATAAACTTCAAACGGCCACCTAGCACAGCCTGCAGCTTGCTATACACCAGCTTGTGCGCCAAACGCCATTGCAGCGACAACCACAATCCACCCTTAGCACGACCTTGGCCAACTTCGAACTGACGTTGGCCAACGCGCATCGCCCAAGCAAACAACTTCTTACGACCGTCGGCTGATTTGGCGACTTTATCTTGTACGGCGCTATACACTTTTTCGAGGAAACGCGGCACCACACACAAGGTATGTGGACGCACGGCGCTAATCGCCTCTTTCACTCTTTGGGTATTTTGCAGATAGACGTTATGGCCGCCACGGCACAAGACGTAGAAACTCCAACTGCGCTCAAATACATGGCTCAATGGCAAAAATGCCAAAGACACATCGCCAGAATGGAAGGCCAGTTTTTGATCGTGCTGGCGTATGGTAGACGCCATATTACGGTAATCCAGCATCACGCCCTTAGGATCGCCAGTTGTGCCGGAGGTATAAATTAAGGTCAGTAAATCATCGAGATTTGCAGCGTGTAAACGCTGATTAAGCTCGGCTTCTTGCTCAATGTTTAACTGAGTGTCACCCGCCAGTAGGGCATCTAGATGCCAATGCTGATTGGCCTTATCGGCAGCGAGTGTCACGCTGGAATCGAATACAATCACATGCTCTAGGCTTGGGCATAAGGCTTGCAACTCACACGCCATGGCGTATTGCTTAGCATCGTCAACAAAAATCACTTTAGCGGTGGCGTCGTTAACGATAAAGCTCGCCTGTTCGACGGTACTGGTGGGATAAATTGGCACTACAACGGCACGAGTTTTGAGAGTGCCGACATCGGCACAAGTCCACTGCGGGCAGTTTTGCGCCAGAATAACGCAACGGTCTTGCACTTGTACGCCAAGTTCGATCAACACTTGTGCAATTTTACTGCTGATTTGGTCGAAGGCTTGCCAACTCACCTGATACCAAGGAGCGGCCATTTCAAAACCTTCCAGCGCTACTGCGTCTTTTAAAGACTCGCTCTGCCGCTGTAGTAGTCGAATAACATGATATTGATCGAGAGACATAAGAGACTCACCTTTTTAGCTTACAAGTGTACCGCTTTTGCAGCATTCTACCTGAAGGCCAAATAAAAACTAAGAGTTTTTGCTCTAATGTTGTGCAAATGTCGCCCAAATCACGCTGTAAATAGCCTTTAGCGGCGTACCACTCTTGGTTTCACTTACTTGCCAGAGCGAACAAAATTTAATTTCGAAACGTCAACATGCCCTCATAACATCGCCCTTCCAGAGGATTTTCTTGCCCCAAATCAGCACCGCTTGCCCAAGCAGTATTAAGAGTAGATCCCATAGCAACCAATTAGTTAAATTGCCGCCATCACTTAAAGACGTAAGGCTGATGGACACCCACAGGGAATGCCCCGCGACGACCATCATAGTGAGCGTGATATGCAAAACTCGGCGACACATACAGCCAAAACCTAACGTCAAGGCGCAGGCCCAGTAAGTGCTGAGCACCAGATGACCCACTAACTGCATATTCAGATCACCATTGAGCCAGCCCAACAGCAAACTACACGCCAGCATAATGCCGACGACCACATTCAGGAGTCTTTGCTGTCCAAGGCAAAATGCTGCTATGAGTCCTTTTCGACCATCAAACCCTGGCATCAACAATAAGGTTTCTGTCGAGCGCGAGCGTTGCACTCGGCTCCAATGCACCAGCGAACAACTAATCACGCTGAACTGCGCCAAAAACAATAATACAGGGATATTCAAATGAAATTGATGCGACAACAGCCCAAGCACTAAGCAGACTACGGGCAATAGCAGCAGTAAAATCGTCAACATAGGGCCGATAAAAAAATTGGTGGGATGCAAATAACGCTCGAAGCGACTCAAGATACGCATCGATTGCAGATTCGGCAGCCAAAACCACCCCATTTCGAGACCATTAAGATATACCGTCCTCGCCTCAGCACGCCAAGGTAAAACACGGCATGCACGCGCAATCAGCATACCTAAAATCAGCAGGGCAATAGCACTTAGCCAAAGGGGAATGTGCTCTGCAATCAATGGGATAAATGGCATTAAGACAAAGAGCAAAAACGAAGCATAAAACCACTGAGTACAGAGTAAACAAAGCCAAATAAAAGTTAAACTCATCACCAAAGCCAGCACTAAGCTCGCTAGGCTAGCCGTCAAACCTAAAGCCAAACAGAACAAGACTCCTATGCCAAAAACGCTAGCTAAAACAGTGACACTTTGAATGTAGATATGGCGACGATAATGGGGAATTAAAGGTGCGCACTCATTCGCCATCAGACGTATGAGTTGCCATGCAACCGCCGCCGAGCTTGAGATAATCCCCATAGAAAATAACAGTTCAGCACTATCATTTTTACCATAAACTGCGGCGATACAAGCTAAGATCACCCCCAGTATAGCCGTACCTAAAAAGCTCACACTGCCGATATCAAAACACCAAAAGCGCAGCATGCCCTTGAAAGGATTCATTCGTGGACTCGTTCTTTCGCCCTTCGCGACTTGTATCTGCTTATGGTGCGCCACACTCATCTGTGTAGCTCCATAAACAGCTGCTCCAAGTTTAAGGCCTCATTCTTTAACACACCTGATATTGACGCGCTGTGCTCACCTAAATCCACCAGCACTAAATCGCCAACACGGTTCAGCACTGTAATTGACTCGGGCAACACAGTTTCGGGAGCGAGTGTTAACAAACGCACTTCTTCACGCAGGGCATCAATTTCCTTAAACAGCACTAACTCACCCTGTTTTATCAGTGCGACATGGCTAGCGACACGCTCTAGATCTGAGGTGATATGGGATGAAAACAGCACGGCAGAGCCAGATTCGAGGGCGAGATCGAACAAATCAACCATAAACTTGCGCCGGACTATAGGGTCGAGGCTGGCAACGGGTTCATCGAGGATTAACAACTCAGGGCGATAGGCCATCGCCATAATTAACGCTAGTGATTGCCTTTGCCCAACCGATAAACGTTGCACCTGTTGGGTCACATCTAACTCGAAACGCACCAACCAATCTTGCTCTAATTGCATGTCCCAATTGGGATAAAAGCTGCGGTGTAAATCGAGGGCGCGTTCAATAGTAAAACCTTCATAACCAAAAGGTTGCTGCGGTACATAACCTAAACGCTCCTTTGCCTTTGAAGTTAAGTTTTCGGGCGTTTCGCCTAAGGTAACAATACTGCCAGAATCCGGTGTGAGCACACCCAAGGCACAGCGCATTAGGGTCGATTTACCCGCCCCATTTTGCCCCAATAACCCCACCACCATACCCGCCGACAAAGTTAACGATAAATCCTTAAGCGCCCACTTTTCACCCGCGCCTTTACCGCGAAAGATTTTATTCACTCGGTTAAATTCAAGTATTGGCGTGCGCTCTTGGTCCATCGAATTTCATCCTTTTTATGCTATTTATCGGTACATTACTTTCTAATCTTGCCAGCGCTCATTTAGCAGTTGCAGCAACTCGGGCAAGCTAACACCTAACTGCTTTGCCTGCGACAACAGGGCATCGAGCTGGGGTTCGAGCAGACTAATACCCGATGCCATAGTCTCAGTTCGCAACGCAACTTTTGTCGCTTGGCCGCGGCGACGTTCGAGCCAACCTTGGTCAACCAGCTGTTGAATGGCGCGGGAAACTGTCATGGGATTTACCGCTAAATGCTCGGCAATCTGGCGCACTGAGGGTAATACGTCTTCCACTTGCAGTTGACCGCCCACAATTAAACGCACGACTTGTTCGTGTAATTGTTTGTAAATGGGTTCACCACTGCTGGGGTTGACATTTAAAAGTTCTAACATTAGCCTTTACACACTGTATTAATACATTGATACACCGATACACTGGTATTTAAATTAACACACTCGTCCTGAAATGCAAAAAGGAAAGCGCGCATGATACATAGCATGACACACAGGAAGTTAAGCAACACAGTTCAACGCCTTGTGCCAACTCAGCCACGGCATGGTGCCACATGGCGCACGCGTACTTTGAGAATGAGCGCCCTCATACTGGCAATGGCAAGTACGGCGACGTGGGCGAGTGATGTTAAAAGCCAAGAGACACAAGCAACAGCTGATATAGCTAGGAACATGGCGAATGACACCGACACTTGTTATGTGGAAGGCGTATCCGATCGCCTAAACTGCGGTTTTGTGACTGTGCCAGAAAACCCTAACAAACCCGATGGCAAACAGATCCAAGTGCATTACGTTGTTTTGCCTGCGGTGAAAAATGCCAACCATGAAGAAGCCTTGCTAGCGATTGCCGGCGGCCCAGGACAATCGGCCATAGAGAACGCGGCAGGTTTCGATGCCATGCTGAGCAAAGTTCGCCAACAGCGGGATATTTTACTGATCGATCAAAGGGGCACTGGCCGTTCGAATGTACTGGCCTGCGATGAAGGAGCTCAATCTCCTCTGTCCTTCGATGACGATAATGTCGATACCTTAGCCGAAACGCAAAAATGCTTAGCCAAAATTGATGCCGACGTGACTCAATACGGTAGCCTCAATGCGATTAAAGACTTCGAAGCCGTACGAGCGCACTTAGGCTATAAAAAACTGCATATTTACGGCATCTCCTACGGCACTCGTATGGCGCAGCTTTACATGCGTTTATACCCGGCACACTTAGCCACAGTGACCTTAGACGGCATAGTGCCGATGCAGCAAAGCGTATTAGAAATTGGCTCTGCGATTGATCGTGGCTTCGACTTATTGTTTAAGGATTGCCAAGCAACCGCCGCCTGTAACAGTCAATTCCCCGAGTTAAAAGCGGACTTTGAGCGAGTCGACGCTATGCTCGCCACAGGCCCTGTGATGGAAAACGTTTACGATCCCGTCACGGGCGAAAAAACCATGTTAACCATGACGCGCGGTAAATTCTCTGGCTCGATCCGCATGGCACTGTATCAAGCCAATGTGCGCGCCCTCTTGCCCCATGCGATTCATCAAGCATCGAAAAACAACTTCCAACCCATACTCGGCCTATATGCCCTCACTATCGACAATGCTGGCATGGCGATGGGCATGCACGCCTCAGTGGTCTGTGGCGAAGATATGCACCGCATTACCCCAACCATGCGCGAGCAGGCCAAAAAATCCTTTATGGGCAGAACCATGCTTGAAGGCTTAGAGGCGACTTGTTCAGTATGGAAAGTCCCTGCGGTCGATAACAGCTTTAGCGAGCCCATCAACAGCAACATTCCGACCTTGTTGTTATCCGGCGAAATCGACCCCGCCACCCCACCAAGCTGGGGCGAGTTAGCCATGGAAAAACTCACCAATGCCAAACACTTTGTCGCTCCTTATGCGACCCACGGCGTGGCCTATCAATCCTGCGCCAATAACCTGATTGCCGATCTCGTCCGCTCGAGCTCAGTCAACGATCTCGACGGCGAGTGTTTAAACAAAGATGTGCGCCGCAGCTTTTATTTAAATGCCAGCTCGGTGGAACCGCTTAATGCGACCAGCACAAAAACCACGACAACAGATGATCACGCCAGCACTGGAGCTAAGGAATAAGCCATGATTAAAGTATCCCATCTTTCCAAGCGCATCGGTGACGTGCAGGCGCTGAATGACTTAAGTTTCGTCGCACAAAACGGCCAAATCACAGGATTACTCGGCCCGAACGGGGCAGGTAAAACCACCTGTTTACGCACTATCTTTGGCCTGCTGAAACCCGATAACGGCAAGGCTGAAATCGAAGGCATAGATGTCGCCATCGACCCTATTGGCGCTAAGCAGCAACTCGGGCTATTCCCCGACCCTTTTGGTCTGTATGAACGCTTAACACCACGGGAATACATTCGCTATTTTGCCGAGCTGAGCGGCTTATCATCCAAGGAGGCCAAAGAGGCCACCAGCCAAGTGATTGCGAAATTGCGCCTCGAAGACATTAGCGATCGCCGCTGCAAAGGCTTCTCCCAAGGACAAAGAATGAAAACCGCCCTCGCACAGGCAATCGTCCACAGCCCGAGCAATATTATCCTCGACGAGCCGACCCGTGGGCTGGATGTGATGAGCACTCGCCTACTGCGTGACATTCTTATCGATCTTAAAAATCAAGGACATTGCGTGCTGTTCTCTAGCCATGTGATGCAGGAAGTCGCCGCTCTGTGTGACCAAGTGATCGTCATGGCCCAAGGCAGAGTCGTCGCCATTGGCAGCCCAACTGAGCTTTGCATTCAAACAGGCAAAGACTCGCTCGAAGAAGCCTTTATTCAACTTATCGGCACGGATGAAGGGATAGCGGCATGATGACTCAGCAAAGATTACGCCCGCAGGTTTTAACCTTTAAGACCTTGATATATAAAAGCGTGGCATTTAAGAACATGGTTAAGGGAATGACAGCATGAATAAAATAATCGCTATGGTTCGTAAAGAACTCATCGATGCCGCCCGCGATAAGCGCTCTGTGATGGCGGGTCTCTACTACGCCATAGGCACGCCGCTGATCATGTGCGGCCTATTTATGGTGTTAATTGGCCAGCTAACCAGTCCTGATGATTTGAAAATCACCATTAAAAATCCCGATAAAGCACCGGATTTAGTAAGATTTTTATCAAATAAGGGCATCACTCAAGGCGCAGCCGATGGCTCTGACGCCAAAGACCTTAAAGCAATAGAACTGATCATCAGCACCGACTATGCCGCGCAAATGAACCAAGGCAAAAGCGCCGAAATCACTATCGTGGCCGATAATTCAGAGGAGAAACTGCAGAACTCGATTCGCAGACTCGAGAAACAACTGCAGGCCTACAGCGCTGAAATGGGCAGTTTACGTTTAATCGCCCGCGGTATCGACCCGCGCGTGGTGCAGCCGCTTAAAGTGAATGTGCAAGACAAAGCCACTACAGACTCTAAGGGTGGGATGATCTTAGGTATCGCCATTTTCACTATGATCTACTCGGTATTTATCTCGGGGATGAACCTAGCTATCGACACCAGTGCCGGTGAGCGCGAACGCAACTCCTTGGCCCTGCTATTGAGCCATCCGCTGACCACTCGCCAATTAGTGCTGTCAAAAATAATTGCGGTAAGCCTGTTCGCTTTGCTCGGTTTAGTGCTGATCTTGCTGGTGTCTAAAATCGCCTACGCCTTTGTGCCATGGCAGGAATTAGGCTTTAGCGTCAACATCACCACGGAATTTATGGCACTGATGTTAGTGGTCGGCATCCCCGTCGCGTTAATGGCCGCTTGTCTGCAACTTTTTGTGTCTTTTATGGCGAAAACCTTTAAGGAAGCTCAGTCCTATCTGACTATGGTGCTGTTTGTGCCCTTAGCCCTGTCGATGGCCGCCAGTTACAACATAGCGCCAGATATGCTGCAGTGGTTGCCAGTCTCGGGTCAGCAACAGGCATTAATGGACTTTATCAAAGGTAAAGACTTGCCCATGTTGCAGTTACTGGTTTCGACCTTAGGCACACTCGCCATTGCGGTATTGCTCGCCTTTGGCATGGAAAGGTCACTCAAGAGTGAAAAAGTGATCTTCGGTTTGTAAGGTGCTCTTCTCGATAAACTTGGGAACGGGTTATCTCTCGTTCCAAAATTAAAAATCTCAATCAAAACTGGAGGTTATTATGGAAAAAGAATATATCTTAATGGTGATTATGGTCAGCTTCATTATTGGCCTCAGCGCTACTGAGATGTTTAAGCACTATTTAAAGGCGCGCCAACTTGGAGTGGGTACCGCAGACGATAGGCACCTTGAGGATAAAGTGACTCAACTCAGCCTACAAAACCAAACACTAATCGAGCGAGTACAAATACTTGAAAAAATAGTGACAGAGCCAGAGTACGAGCTAAAGCAGCAGATTAATCAGTTATGAACCCTAAGCTCCTCAAACAACAAAGCCACTGGATTTTCAGTGGCTTTATTTTTTTACAGGCTCGATAGCAAGATTACTTAGCCTTAGGCCTGAATGGTTTGATAACCGACTCATTGCACTCTAAATACGGGCCTTCCATCAAGTCGATACAGTAAGGGATAGCGGGGAACACGGCATCTAAACATTCGCGAATCGATTTTGGTTTGCCGGGTAAATTCACAATCAATGAATCGCCACGTAACCCTGCGGTTTGACGAGACAAAATGGCGGTAGGCACAAATTTTAATGACTCGGCGCGCATCAACTCACCGAAGCCTGGCATCATGCGATCGCAGACGGCTTCTGTCGCTTCTGGGGTGACATCGCGTTTCGCTGGGCCAGTGCCGCCCGTAGTGACAATCAAACAGCAATCCTGCTCGTCGGCCATTTTGATCAGCGTCGCTTCAATCACATCCTGCTCATCGGGGATCACTTGATAAATCGGCTCCCACTCGCTGGTGAGATAGTCGTTGAGCGTGTCGATAATCGCCTTGCCTGAGATATCTTCATAAATTCCCGCGCTGGCGCGATCGCTGACCGTCACAATACCGATTTTTGCTTTGCTCATAGGAAATCCCCAATGATGTTAAAATGAAACATGCCGAAGTGAAAATTGTCGACATCAAGCATGGAAGAAGCCGCGACAGCTTCGACCTTAAGCCGCAGCTAAAATAGCATAAATGCCTAACCAATGGAGCGACTAAAACGTGATGGGGTTCGCGCAACACCGTTTAAACACTCGGAATTTAAAAATTGTTCATTGATGACAAACGTCTTCCCCAAAGCAAAGCAGCATTGGGCCGATAAAAACATGCCATAAAGGGAGATTGGCTCAGGCACTCTCACTGCAAGTTGAGCCATTCAAAAGATAAAAACGATCAAAGGGCTAAATCCGCCGTGCATTCCAATACTTAGACGCCCAATAACTGTTATGCAGGCTCGAAATCTTCACCCCTTGGCTAGTGGAAACGTGGAGAAAATTATCACCTCCTACATAAATGCCGACATGGTGTGTACTCCAGCCTGTCTTGAAAAATACCAAGTCACCCTTGCGCAGTTGATTTCTCGGCACGGGTTTACCTAAGGCTTGTTGCTCTTCGACTGTGCGCGGTAAGGTCATACCCAACATCTTCTGATAGGCGACAGACACAAAGGCCGAGCAATCTATGCCACGCTTAGTGCCACCACCAAGGCGATAAGGTACTCCACGCCATTCAGAATGCAGTTCGGAGATATTGCTATCATTCCAAACCGTGGCGGGTTCAACTTGCTTTACCACAGGCTTAGGTTCTGGCGCGCTAGCACAAGCGCCAAGGCCTAAAGCTAAGATAACTATCAGTAATCGTTTCATAGCTTCAAACTCATTGCAGGCAGGTTTCACAGTAACGTAATTTTGAGTTTTTATCAGGTAAATTCAGGCGGCTGGGGATCAAAACGCCCCAACACCCGCGTACTCTAGCAGACTAATATAACCTAAAGCTTAAAACTATAACGACGTCCACAATAAACGCACACCCACCAGCACCATTAAAATCAATATGATGCGTTTAAATAACCTATCGTCAATTTTATCTTGAATGAACAAACCTAACTTTACCCCTAACCATGCAAGCGGTACCAACAGCAGAGAAACGATAATATTCTCTTGGTTAATCTGCCCAAGCAAACTGTAAGGAACAAGTTTAACCAGATTCACCACCGCAAAAAACACCACAGCAGTGGCTAAAAACTCTGCCTTGGCCAAGCGCAACGGCAACAAATAAGCATTGAGTGGCGGCCCGCCCGCATGGGCAACAAAGCTCGTAAATCCGGCGGTTAAGCCACACAAGCGCCCAACCAGAGGTGAAGGTGATGCTTGAGTTTTATCCCCAAGGATCAAACCATACAAACCAAAACCTAAGGACACACAGCCTAGAATCGCCCGTAAGTAATCTTCGTTTAATCGTTCGAACAACAGATAAGCGATAAAAATTCCCACAATCGCCGCGGGTAAGAGGATCCATAAATGACGCGGATTATGTTGCCCCCACCAAGAACGTACACTTAAAAAATCCATATAAATCAGCAGTGGTAACATGACTGCCGCCGCTGTAGCAGGGCTAATGGCCAGCGCCAATAGCGGGACAGTTAAGCCGCCCACGCCACCCGCAAAACCGGATTTAGAAATTCCAGTAATCAATACTGCAGGTATCGCCACCAACCAAAAAAGAGGGTCCGTTAACATCAACACATCCTGAATAACGCTTTAAGGTTATCAAGTTACCTGTTGTTGGTGTGATAAAAAAGAGGCAGCACAGAGCTAACATCAAAAGTGCAATCACATAGATAAGTCAGTGAGCCTTAAATGAATAACAACCTCACCCATAAAACACGGGATAAAAAGTAAAAAATCCGCAGCCATTTAGCTGCGGATTTTTGTTTTAGCTTTTGGCTAGGCCGGACTAAGAGTTTGTGCTTACGCCGATTCTGCCGTCATGTTCACTAAGCGCGGTGTACTCTTAGTCGCTTTCTTGGCTGACACAGGGGTTTTAGGCTCTGGCATACGTATGGTTAATGACATCACTAACGCCACCACCAGCAGCACTAAAATCACGTTGAAGGTCGCAATAAAGCCACCGAATAACGAGGCGACAATCGAGCCGATAATACTGCCGACACCAAAACCTAAGTAGATAACCCCATAGTTTTTAGTCAAGTTATTCAGGCCGAAGAAGTCGCTCACCAATGATGGATAAACAGTGATAGTACCGCCAAAACTAAAGGCAACGCAGGCGACCGCGACGAAGAACAGGTTAGCATTCAAAGGAATGAACAACAGTAACACCATACCGACTAAGGTGATGATCTGCGCCAGCGAAATAACGCGAATGCGGGGGATTTTGTCCGACAGAATACCCAGCACTAAACGACCACTGAGGTTCGCCATAGCAATCACAGCAACAGCATTGGCGGCGACCAGTACAGGCAAGTCGACCATCTTCTCGCCGATATCTTTAGCCACACCAATCACATACAAACCACTCATACAGGCCGACAGGAACATCAGCGCCAGCATCCAGTATTGTGGCTTACGCATGGCTTCTGCGAGGGTGAAGTCGCGGCTTTCGGCTTGCTGACTTGCGGCTGATTGTGCAGGCGCATCTTTCATCAACATACCGCCACACAAGACCAACGCCATGGCGATCAGGCCCCACAGTTGGAAGGTGGTTTCAAGGCCAGTGTTTTCGAGTAACAGCACGTTAATGTATTTAAATCCGAGGCTACCTAGACCATAAGCGCCAATCGCTAACGCCGAAATCAGCCCTTTGCGTTCGGGGAACCACTTCACGCAGTTAGACAAGGTCATCAAGTAGCCAGTGCCATCGGCAAAGCCCACTAAAATCCCTGCGCACAGGTAAAGCATCATCAAGTTACTGGCTTGAGCAGTGAGTAAGAATCCAACGCCGAGTAACAGGCCTGCGCCTAAGGTGACATTACGTACGCCAAAGCGTTCCTGTAATTTGCCCGCCATGGAAGATGCCACGGCCAAAGACAAACTCAGCAAACCAAACACAAATGCCACTTGGCTGACGGGTTCGTCGAGCTTAACGGCCAACTGCGCATTGAACAGGCTCCAAGTGTAAACTGAGCCGAGTGCAAACTGGGTGATAATAGTACCAACTAAGGTCAGGTACCGAGTACGGTTCATCTCTTTAGTCATGATGCATCTCGCTTTAGGGGATCAGGAATTGAGCCCACTATAAGAGAGATGCGATTCGCGCCGATCAATTAAGGCATGAAATACAGATCTGCAGGAATGAATGACAATTACAGCCTCATCAGCTGTCGAAAAGCCTTAATATTACTACGGCTAACGGGCACCTCGAACGACAAATCATGCAACCTAATCAGGTAAGTGCTATTGAACCAAGGAACGATTTCGCGGATCTTGTTGATATTGACGCAATAGGAACGGTGACAGCGGAAAAAGCCTTCAGCAGGCAAGCGGCTGACAAACTCGCTAATGGTCATTTGCATCACATAACGGTCGGTGCGGGTATAGACATAGGTGAGTTTTTCATCAGCCTCGGCGTAATAAATTTGCTCGCAAGGCGTGACGATAATCCGCTCACCCTTGACTAAATTCACGGTACGACTGGCATTACTCGCCGCTTCATGTTGCGGCTTTGGCGCTTGTCGCCCCGCCTGTTCAATCTTCTGCAATAAGCTGATGATCCGCGGCTCATTGTAGGGCTTGAGAATATAATCGAAGGCTTCAAGCTCAAACGCTTCTACCGCAAATTCTTTATAGGCAGTCACAAACACCACATGGGGTGGATGGGTCGATTTATGCAGATTCTTCGCCAACAACAGGCCATCGATGGACGGAATTTGGATATCCAAAAACACCACATCAACCTCATGATCCTGCAGATATTTAAAGGCCTCCAAGCCATCCTCAAAGCTTGCCACTATGTCTATTTCACTGTGGCTCTTTACTAAATACTCCAGCTCCTCACGGGCCAGATATTCATCTTCAACTATGATGGCTTTTAACATACTTGCGCCTCATTTTCCGGTAAATAAAAGCTGACTTCAGTCCCCGGTTCCAGCCGTTTAAGCTGTAAACCTTCGCCGTACAATAACTTCACCCTCTGGTGCACATTCATTAGCCCAATACTGCTGCTTTCTATGCGACCCGCGGCGACGCCATCTATCACCTCTTGGCTGATGCCATAACCTGTGTCACGCACGGCCACGCGAATGCCAGAATCGAGTTTTTTCACTTCTATGGTCACTCTGCCCGGCGCACTGCGCGGCTGAATGCCGTGCAAAATGGCGTTTTCCACCAGCGGCTGCAACAAGAGGCAAGGCACGCAAAAATGCACATCGTCGACATCGAACACCACTTCAAGCTTGTCGCCAAAGCGCGCCTGCTCGATCGCCACATAATCGCGTACTTGTTTGACTTCCTCTTGGATATCAATCAGCTCATCGCCCTTGGCTAGGTTATAGCGCAGATAATCGGCCAGATTGGCAATCAACTCCCGCGCCTGCTGTGGCCGAATACGGATCAGTGAAGAAATCGCATTGAGGGCATTAAACAAAAAGTGCGGATTAATCTTGCTCTGCAGCGCAGTAAACTCCGCCTTACGGGTCATCTCTTGCAGTTGCTCGATACGCGACACTTCCATCTGGGTCGAAATCAGCTGCGACAAGCCCACCGCCATCTCTCGCAGCGAGCTGGTAATCCGATAGTTATTGCGATAATAAATCTTCAGCGTACCGCTTACCGTGCCGTTTTCACGCAGCGGGATTATGATGACCGAATGAAAATCCGATAAATGATATTGGCGTAAGTCGTTGTTAATAATGTTTTGATCTAGCTCTATCGCCCTTTGAGTCATCTCGCTAATCGCTTGATGACCATCGACCTCGTAGTAATCTTTGCCTACGCCCATATAGGCTAATACATCGCGAGTATCGGTAATCGCCACGGCATCGGCATGGATTTCATTACGGATCACGCCGCACACTTGCTCTAAGGCATGGCGATCAATCTTGCGGAAAAAGGGTAAGGTTTTATTGGCAATATCCAGCGCGAGCTTAGCCTGCTTGGCGGCAATGAGCTCTTTCTCATCGTCGAGGTCTTGCACTAGCTTGATAATCAGTCCGATACACACAGTGCCCGCAATCATGGGATAGGCAATGTGACTCACAATCTCAACGCCCACTTGGTGCGGCTCTGTCAGTAGCCAAATCAACAACATGGTCAGTGTTTCGCACAACATGCCCGCCACAATGCCATAAATCCATAACTTAGATTTGGGGCATTTGTAGTAAATCCACGTCGCCATTAGACCGGCAATGATGCTGGCGATTAAACACGGAATCGAGGTATCACCATCCATATCAATCAGATATCTATGCAGCCCCGACAGCACGCCCGCGGGAATACCAACCCAAGGGCCAAATAATATCCCGCCGGAAATAATCGCGATAATCCGCACGTTGACCAGCGCGCCTTCAACCTCAATACCGGTATAGGTACTGAACACCGCAAATAAGCAAAATATCGCCGCCACAGAGACCAGCTCTGCGGGGGTGTGATTACGCTTTTGGAATAAACGCTGGAACGGTCGAGTGCGGGTTAAAAAGAACAAGGTCATCAGCATCAAGGCCGCCCGTTCAAATACCGCCAGTAACATCATTTGATTTTCGAGCACGCTTTCTCCTTGATCTATCACGCTGAATCACAGCCCAACGTTATATTTACCAATGATATATTTATGAGTGTTAAGCCTGTACGCTGAATGGATTAGGGTGAAGACAGGCTTTGCCGCCAACACAAGCTCCCATAAAAGATAGACTCGATTTTGCAGATCCAACGTAAGACATGGATGATAAAAATCACCGAGCCCCAAACTTGTCAAACACTCGTATTTAGGCTCGAGTAAAACATCAAACGCTAATGCCCACATAAATACAGGCTTGCTAAAGTAAAGGACAGATAAAAGTCCCATTCACGCGGGCTCAGTCACACATTCGTACTTGAATTAGGCTATCAAAGTGTATCGAAGGGCAATTTGAAGATCCTAAAACACGTTAAGTTAACCACTAAAAAGTGCAGTTGCCCTCTATCAGGTCACTGCCACAATTTGCAAAATCGACCGGAATACCCGAAGCTAAAACCTTCGGCTCGAATGCAAGATGAGATCTGCCCCCATGCGAGATTCTAGGTTCACACTTAGCTGCGCTGAACCGAGCCAAGCTGAACTGAGCATGCCCTAGTAATGGAATAAGGAGCGAACATGAGTGAACTACAAGCACAGTTTTATGGTGGCCCTAAGGAATGTCCTATTGAAAATGGCCGCATTCAAGCTCAACGGATTGCCCCAAAAATCAGTGATGTCGGCGGCATTCCCGTCGCACGGGCTATCCCACAAAAAGAGCGTCGTCTTATCGGCCCTTGGTGTTTCCTCGACCATATTGGCCCAGTCACCGACGGCCCTGAGCTAAACGTTGGCCAGCATCCGCACATTGGGCTGCAAACTTTTACTTGGATGCTCGAAGGCGAAATCATGCACAGGGACAGCCTCGGCAGTGCTCAAGTGATCCGCCCAAAACAAGTTAACCTGATGACTGCCGGACACGGCATAGCCCACACCGAAGAGTCGATAGCGGGCCATCACACTATGCACGCAGCCCAACTATGGATTGCCTTACCACTGGAACACAAAGATACCACTCCGAGATTCGATCACTACCCAGAGCTGCCGACTTGGCACGAGTCAGGCGTCGAATTCACCCTACTGATTGGCAGTTGGCATCATAAACAGGCGCCCACATTACACTTCTCACCTATCGTTGCCATAGATCTGTTTGCCGCCCATGACGCTGAACTCACTCTGAATCTCGACCCTAGTTTCGAATATGCCCTCATGCCACTGGAAGGCCGCTTCCAAATCGAGGATGACAGTTTCGATAATAACCACCTCGCCTACCTTGGCATGCTACGCGAAACCATCACCATAAAACTCGAAGCGGGTTGTCGCATACTGCTGATTGGCGGCGCGCCACTGGCTGATCCTGTCAGCATTTGGTGGAACTTTGTCGGCCATAGCAAAGATGAAATAGTCAAAGCACAGGCCGATTGGGAAGCCGAAGATCCCCGCTTCGCCACCGTTACTGGCTATAGTGGCAAACGCTTAGTGCCCCCGCCAATACCTTGGTGATGCTTAGCTCAATGACTCAGGGTTAGTGGTTGGATAGGCACTTTGGCATCTTACGTAATGGCCAGTGCCAGGGTTAAGGCTTACAACATAAGTGTATGCGGTAAGCCTTATCATTTACCCAAAGTGTGATGTGAACAAGCTCGATTTGCCTAAGCTAAGTGCAAGCTAAGCCACTAACAAGGTTACAAATTTTACGGCATTTTTACGCGCTATCTTAAAATGCCTTTGCTAAAGTACAGGCACTTTCTTTATATGCGTCTTTCTATTCATGACTTCATCCATAGCGGCTCCCATGACACAATACTGGCGTTCGCACCCGACTTTATTTACCTTCATAGTGCTAGTGACGGCCATTTTCAGCAGCGCCTTTATCGATCACTTTTCAAACTCGACTATCGCCGTACTGCTGATTTTACAATTGGCCGTAGTGGCCGTAGCCCTACAATGCAACGCCAACTTGGCCTATTTTGCGGCAGTATTTGAGGCGACCAGCTTTAATTTTCTATTTACCACACCACGTTATTCACTCCAGATGTTTAATCTTGAGGACATTCTCAATCTCAGTGTGTTTCTGCTTGTCGCCCTCACCACCAGCAAATTAGCCGAACACTATCGACGTCAGCAAGATGCTCTCGAACAAGCTCAGTTACGCAACAGTATTTTGCTGTCGGTTTCCCACGATTTACGCACCCCACTCGCCACTATCATAGGCACGCTCACCACCTTAAAGGAATACATGCCTAAGCTCAGCCCAGACCAAAAGGATGAGCTGATTGATAGCGCGGCGGCCGAAAGCCATCGCCTGCACCAATATATCGAAAACCTGCTGCAAGCCACTAAGTTACAACACGGCGCACTCAAGTTTAGCTTGAGTGAAGACGCAATAATGAATGTATTGCACCAAGCTATTGCCCGTTTTCCAGCCACGCAGCCGCGCATTATCATCAAGAGTGACGCCGATCTACCGTCACTGATGATATGCAGCTCATTGATTGAGCAAGCTATTTTTAATGTATTGGATAATGCACTGCGCTATTCGCCTTCTGATAAGCAAGTCATAGTAAAGGCGTATCAGCAGGGCGATGCGTTACTGTTAGATATCCAAGATGAGGGTCTTGGCATTGAACCCGCTCAAGCGCAGGCAATTTTTGAGCTCTTTTATCGCCAACATCCCTCAACCGATAGCGGCTCGGGCCTTGGGCTTGCTGTTGCTAAGGGCATAATTACCGCCCATGGTGGCCAGATCAGCGCCGAACCTGTCGCTCATGGCAGCCTTATTCGTATCGCATTGCCGATAAAAAAGGGAGAGGAATAAATGGCTTATAAGGTGCTGGTCGTCGATGACGAAGCGCAAATCCACACTTTTATGCGGATATCGTTAGAAGCGGAAGGATTCGAATATCATGGCGCCGCCTCGATTGCGTCAGCCCTAGCGCAATATCATGCGCAGCAGCCACACGTGTTAGTGCTCGATCTTGGCCTACCCGATGGTGATGGCATCAGCTTGCTGCAAACCCTACGTCAGAGTGACAAAGTGCCGGTGCTTATCTTAACCGCCCGCGATCAAGAGGAAGAAAAAATTCGTCTTTTAGAAGCTGGCGCCAATGACTATCTCAGCAAGCCATTTGGGATTAGGGAGTTAATCGCGCGCATCAAGGTTTTAGTCCGCGACTTAGTCGATGAACCGCCATTAAATGATTTACTGCAATTTGGCGCACTTAAGTTGCAAAAAAGTACCCACCAGCTTTGGCTCGATCAGCAAGAAATCGCCTTAACCAAAAAGGAGTTTGCCCTGATGGAGACCTTAATGTCTCACCCTGGTCAGCTCGTTAAACAAACTGAATTACTGCGGGATATTTGGGGTAAAACCCATCAAGAAGACAGTCATTATCTGCGGATCTTAGTCAGTCAGTTACGTAAAAAACTCAATGACAGCAGCGAGCAGCAGCTCATTAAGACAGAAGCGGGCCTAGGTTATCGCTTAACAAACAATAGATAAGCATTTGTTATAAAATAGAAAAGGATATTTTAATGGCACATTTTACCGTTATTGGCTTAGGGCGATTTGGTGTCGCCGCTAGCCTAGAATTGATCCACTTAGGCCACACGGTCACTGGCGTGGATAGTGACCCTAAAATGGTGGAAAAATACGTAGAAGACTTAACCGAAGCGGTTATTTGTGATTGTTCCGACGAAGCCGCACTTCGTGAGCTAGACCTCGCAAACAGTGAAGCCGTACTGGTCGCAATTGGCGAAGATATGCAATCAAGTTTGCTGTGCACCTTGGCACTGAAAAATCTAGGTGTAGAAGTCATTTGGGTCAAGGCCAGCACTAAAGCCCATCACACTATCGTCTCTAAACTCGGCGTCGCCCGCATCATACATCCAGAGGAAGAAATGGGCATACGTGTCGCCCAGTCACTCAACTATCCTATGGTGAACAATTTCCTGCCGATTGGTGATGGTCTCTATGTGGTCGAGATCCATATCAAGCCTCACCTTGATCAAACCACTGTCAGCCAACTCCTCGGTGCTGCGCAGGATGATGTTAAAGATGATTTAAAAAGCAATGTGATACGCAATCCTAAAGGCAAAGTCGCCGCCATTATGGTTAAGCGGGATCTGACGGTTTTCAGCAAAATTGATAGTCAATTTATCCTGCAAACGAATGACGCCTTACTGCTCTGCGGTAGCCGTACTGAGCTCAAATACCTAGCGCCAAGGTTGGTGTAACTTGGTTCAATGGCATCCCTCCATCATGGCGATTGAGCATAAACCCAAATCGAGTAAAAAGTTGTTAGGCGCACCGCCCTTTATCCTAAGCGTGAGCTTTGCATTGTTGATCATCTTAGACACTTGCTTACTCAAACTGCCGATAGCAACCGAATCTTCTATTACTTGGCTACAAAGTCTGTTCACGGCCACCTCGGCAGTAACAGTGACAGGACTTGTCGTTGTCGATACTGGCACTGTTTTTACGCCCTTTGGGCAAATCGTTATAGCGCTGTTAATCCAATGCGGTGGACTTGGGCTGATGACCTTCGCCATTGTCACCTTGATCGCGATTGGCGGTAGAATTGGTTTTTTACACCAAACAGTCGCAAAAGAGGCTTTTAATCAAACAGATACATCGACTCTAGTGTCAACGGCAAAATCAGTGTTAGTGTTTTCCTTACTGGTTGAAGCCGTAGGCATGGCCATTCTTTCCGTGTACTGGAGTCAGGAACTTGGTTGGCAAACCAGCTTATTCCACGGTTTTTTCTACACCATCAGCGCCTTTAACAACGCAGGTTTTGCCCTCAGTGCCGACAGCCTAATGCCCTATGTTGCCGATCCTGTCATTAATCTCACCATCACGGGCCTGCTCATCATAGGTGGCCTCGGATTTTCGGTGTGGATAGATCTTCGTAGGAACAAGCGTTGGTCAAAACTCAGCGTTTACAGCCGCATGATGATCACAGGCACTATGATTATCAACGCCGTCGCCGTGATTGCGATTTACTTTATTGAGTACAACAACCCCAATACCTTGGCGCCCTTAAGCGAACTCGGTAAATGGTTAGCCTCATGGTTTCAAGCCGTGACACCGCGCACCGCAGGCTTTAATACACTAGCAATTGACCAACTCGAAGATGGTACAACGCTACTCATGCTGGTATTGATGTTTATTGGCGGCGGCTCATTAAGCACCGCCAGTGGCATTAAGGTGGTCACCTTTATGGTGCTGATTTTGGCAACTTATGGCTATTTACGCCGCGATGAAGCTATTTATGTATTTAAGCGCGAGATCCCCAAAGACACTGTCAGCAAAGCCTTGGCACTAACCATGATCTCCATTGGTGTCACTTGGCTAGCCATCTTCGCACTGGTATTAAGTGAAAACGCACCGTTAATTGATATCGTCTTTGAGGCAGTATCAGCACTGGGCACAGTCGGTTTGTCCCGAGGTTTAACAGGCAACTTAACGACTCTAGGCCAAGCCATCATCATTTTTATAATGTTCATGGGTCGCCTCGGCCCACTCGTACTCGCCTACTTCCTCGCCAGCCCAAGGACCAAGAAACTGCGCTACGCAGAAACCAAATTAGCAATTGGGTAAGGATTGATTGGTGGGTGGGTTACACACCAAATTTACTGATCATCAAATAGGAATGATGTTGAGCAAGCGAGGTAATTGAGTTGGCTCTGAAAGCGCTGAATTATAGGCGAGCCATGGTATTTGCTCGACGACACGCAGCTAGTCCATCCGTGGATGCTCGACCGCCCCGTCCATGGGGCGGACGGTCGTCTCGCTAATCACCATGGCTCTCCTGTTTAACATCGGTGTAGCCTATTTGTTTTAAAGAAGATATGTGACTCGTTTTGGGACAAGAAATTGGTTAGGCTATTTACTCTATTCAGACTTTTACGTATTAGATAAAGTATGGATTTCATCCGATAGACAAGCACAAAAAAAGACTAAGTGTATAGACCATGAAGCAATACTATGGTTTCCTGCTTGATGTAATTTTTGTCTATGGTCTCATATATATGGAAAAAGAGAATACAAACGTTCTAATCGATAGTGCAGCTATTGGACTATTTGAATCTAGAGCTGATGAGTTGATTATTGACGCGACAAACACTAATACACAAGAAAAGTTATTAGGCTTTACAAAATCAATTGATCAAGGGAAATTTGTTTTTGATGACGCATTTATCGAGGCTAGGTATTTCTACACGTTAGCAAACTGCTACTCCGAACTCTATAGATACCATACTAGTGCATGGTACTCAGAAAATCTTGGTATTGCGATAGTAAACTATCGCAAAGCTTTATATGTAGTTATGTCGATTGAGTACCCAAACGCTAATCATCAAAATCTAAGAAGTAGAATCGAGACTAACTTAGCCAATTACTTAAGTCGTCAAGGAAGAGTTATATGTGCTTTAGAACATTGGGACAATGCATTAGATATTGATTTAAACCCAGTTGCAATGATTGCCAAAGCAACTAACGCCCTCTTTCTTGCTGAGAATATATATGACGAATACCATGTTAAGTATCACTATTATGAAGCGTATAAACTTATTTGCTTAGGTCTTGAACACATTGAAACACTAGAAGAAAACCATAAGTCAGTGTTTGACAAAAATAGTAATTTCATGCGTTTTAAAATATGGTTTGAAGAACGTAGTGACGAAAAAGATTTTGCAAATATTCAGAGCTACAAAGAAGACTTTAAGTCACAAAAACAAAAACAATATCTCAAATGGTGTGGTGACAATCGGCTGTTTCTTAATGAACTAAATGATTATTACACTACTGAATTAGTTTACACTGATTGCTTCACCCTCCCTAGCTTTACCCAAGCAATTAATCGTGCATTAACGCAACATGAAGATCTTGTTTATCATGGTAATTTTGATGAAATTAAGAATGATTACTGCTATGCAAGATACCTATTTTTTTCATCAATTAACATCCCTAATGAACAAGAACACTTTTTCAATGAAACGTATGAGAAAGTAGATGACTTCTCTCATTCATTGACTAATTTAAAGGCGCAACATTACAAAAGCTCATTCAAGGCACTGTACTCTATATTCGATAAAATAGCGTATTTTCTAAACTCATTCTACGATCTGAATAAAATCGACTCAAAAGTCTATTTCCACAATATTTTCGGTCAAATGAAAGATGGAAAGCTTAAACCACATAGAGATTTAGCTAATAGTGACAACTATTTTTTGCACGCCTTATTCTACATTCTTAAAGATATTCGAGATTCAAACCCCAAAAGCACGGAGCGTAACTCAGAAGCTTATTGGTTAGACCCTGATGCTGTTGCATTTGCCAAGATAAGAAATGCAATGGAACATTGCTCGTTAAAGATCGTTGATGATTTTGGTAATAGTTTATCTAAAAGTGACATATTATTTCATCAACATTACCTTGATGAGTTGATAGAGAAAAAAAGCGTGTTAGAGAATCAACTCACAGAGCTTTACTCTGAGCTTAGTAAAGCTAAAAAGGAGAGAGATGTTGCTGCTAAAGCATCTCTTGAGGAAGAGATGCTAAAATTAAATAAAGATTTAACCAAAACAGATAGCGCTATTTCCGATAAAGAGAAACGCTCGAATCATTCCCTACTGATTACAGATAAAAAATTTGAAGAGCGACTACTGGATCTCATGAAGTTAGTCAGAAGCTCAATAGTCTATCTATCATTAGCCATAAACCTAGATGAGAAGCGTAAACCCAAAAATGGTGTAATCGCTATGCCAATGTCAGTCCCATTAAAGAGCGACCAAATAAATATCGAGTGATTAGATTTAGTAAGGAAAAAATAATCGTCCAAAGTGGTAGTAGCTATCTGGATAACTTAGAAAGGGGCAAAAGCTTTTAGCCAGATGAACAGTTCAATGGTCGTAAAGATTGGCATTGTGGCAACTGTGACCGTTGGCGGCATGGATGCCGCCGTCGAGCCCTCAGGGATGAGTTTATGGCGTGTCACAGGGGAAACAATGACAATTCATCCTGTACACCTGACGACAAACTTATCTAGTTTTGGGGCAATATCTTTTAGCCAGATGAACAGTTCAGTGGTCGTTAAGATTGCCACCGTTGCAACAGTGATCGTTGGTGGCATGGATGCTCATTTACATCTATGTGATCGCAACATTCGATTCTTGTAATCAAGAGCCATATACAGCAGATGCCGCTGTCGAGCCTATAGGGCTACTTCTTGTGAAATAAAAGGGCGGCGTGTCACTGGGGAAGCAGTGGCAATGTATATAACGCAATATACGATTCAGCCGCCTTGCTGATTTAGCTAGAAGATTGGCTTTGATGAGTTCAAACAGTCAGGGTTTTAAACTCATTACTCTTGCAAGTTAGAGACTAAGCCGCTTGCCCAGCGGCGACGCCGGATGCCCAAGCCCATTGGAAATTAAACCCGCCTAACCAACCACTTACGTCCATGACTTCACCGATAAAGTAGAGCCCTGCGACTTTGCTGGCTTCCATGGTTTTGGATGACAACTCATTACTATCAACGCCACCTAGCGTCACTTCGGCGGTACGGTAGCCTTCGGTGCCGTTCATCAATACTGTCCAGCGGTGTATATCATCGACCAGTATTGCGCGCTCGGCGTGAACTAGCTGATTTAACGCTTTATTTAACAGGGCTTCATCGAATAACACTTCCACCAACCGCTTAGGCAACCATTGGCTTAAGGTATTACGCAAACTCTGTTTAGGATGCGTGGCGAGCTGTTGCTCTAGCAATTGCGCCAAATCCATATTCGGCAAGAGATCGATTTCTATGGTTTCGCCCGCTTTCCAATAGTTAGAAATCTGCAAAATTGCGGGGCCAGATAAGCCACGGTGAGTGAATAGCAGCGCTTCGCTAAATGCAGTGCCATCTTTGGCGGTAATGCGGCTCGGAACCGCTATACCCGACAAGGGTTCGAAACGAATTTTATCTTCACTGTGCCATGTAAAAGGCACCAGACCCGCGTGAGTTGGCAATACTTTTAGGCCAAACTGCTCGGCCAGTTGATAGCCGTAAGGCGTGGCGCCTAGTTTAGGCATGGATAAGCCACCCGTGGCGATAACCAGTGAGTCGCAGCTCAGTTCGCCGTTAGAGGTGTTGAGCTCAAAGCGCCCAGCCTCCGTCTTTTTAACGGCCAGAATATCGCTGCGCAGCTTAATCGTCACGCCCGCCCATTCACACTCGGTCAATAGCATAGTGACTATCTCTTTGGCCGAGTCATTGCAAAACAGTTGGCCGTGATCGCGTTCATGGTATTCAATGCCGTGACGCTCGACCATTTCAATAAACTGCTGCGACGGATAACGCGCGAGTGCCGATTTAACAAAGTGAGGATTGCCACAGAGGAAATTAGCGGGCTCGACTTTAAGGTTGGTAAAGTTACAACGCCCGCCGCCGCTGATGAGGATTTTACGCCCGGCTTGCTTGGCATTGTCGAGTACGAGTACATCACGGCCTCGGTAACCCGCGGTCGCTGCACACATCAATCCCGCGGCGCCGGCTCCGATAATAATGACATCATGATGTTTCACGCTCTTACTCCACACAGATAAATTGATTGGTATTGACTGCCAACGGGCAATTTGCTGACTCGCGAACCTTTAGCAAGCAAATCATGCAACAGCTAAACGGAGCAAAGATAAGCTCAAACGCTAGGCACAAATCCCCTCTTTCACCACCTGACCTCCAGGGATGGAGGAAATGCTCGTCTGATGTCGGGAACATCAAGGGCCTTGGCGACCGGGGATACATCTTGCACACCAGAAGTCCGGGCACAAAAAAGGGCGCTATTTTAGCACCCTTTCCTTTATTCGGCATTACAGCATCATCACGGCTCGCGGTTTATTGCGTAGGCGTTTCTGATTTCTTTTCTCTGCTGAGCAATTCTTTCGCAGCATCGACCGGCGCTTTGCCTTGATACAAGACTTGGTAAATCTGCTCAGTGATTGGCATTTCAACCCCGAGGCGTTTCGCAAGCGTAAACACTTCTTTGGTATTGCGATAACCTTCAACCACTTGGCCAATTTCAGCCTGTGCTGTCATCACATCACAGCCTTTACCTAAGGCTAAACCGAAACGACGGTTACGGGATTGGTTGTCGGTACAGGTCAACACTAAGTCGCCTAACCCCGCCATGCCCATAAAGGTGGCGGCATTGGCACCTAAGGCTTCGCCTAAACGCGTCAATTCGACTAAACCACGGGTAATCAAGGCTGTTCTGGCATTGGCACCAAAGCCGATACCGTCGGACATGCCCGCGCCAATCGCGATCACGTTCTTTACCGCGCCGCCAAGTTGCAGTCCGGTAAAGTCGTCGTTGGCGTAAACCCGCAAACGTTTAGGGCTGTGTAACAGCTCAACGAGATCGTTGGTGAATTTAGGACAAGTGCCCGCGACCGAAATGGCCGTAGGTAAACCCATGGCTAATTCTTTCGCGAAGGTCGGCCCAGATAACACCGCCAGCGGATATTGCTCACCTAACACATCACGGGCCACATCTTGCAGCAAACGTCCGGTTTCAGGCTCGAGCCCTTTCGTTGCCCATACGATGCGCGCATCGCTACGGAGTAACGGTTTAGCTTGCTCAAGCACAGTACCAAACACATGGCTTGGTACGACCACTAACACATTGTTGCTGGCGGCTAAGGCTTTGGCTAAATCGGCTTCGATCTGTAAACAATCAGGAAACGCAATACCAGGCAAAAAAGCTTGGTTGCACTTGTCTTGAGCGAGCGTTTGCATGTGGACAGGATCGTGTCCCCATAACAAGGTCTTATGACCGTTGCTGGCTAAAGAAATGGCAAGGGCGGAGCCATAAGAGCCCGCCCCTAATACCGTGATATCGGCAGAGTTTTTCATGTAATTAAGCGTTAGCTTCTTCGGCAGCTGGTGCAGTCGCAGCAGCTTGACGTTGTTGCACGTATTGGGCAAACAGCGCGTCGAAGTTAACAGGTGCTAAGTTCAGTTGTGGGAAAGTACCACGACCGACTAAGCTGCCCACGGTTTCGCGAGCATATGGGAATAGGATGTTAGGGCAGTATGCACCTAATGAATGGGCCAATTGTGGCTCAGTCAGACCAGTGATAGAGAAGATACCGGCTTGTTGTACTTCACATAGGAAAGCGGTGTCGCCACCATTTTGTGCAGTCACAGTTAAAGACAGGACAACTTCATACACATCATCAGCTAATTTAGCGCTGCGCGTGTCTAAATCTAACTTAACTTCTGGGTTCCATTCTTTTTGGAATACCGCTGGGCTGTTAGGCGTTTCGAAAGACACATCTTTAGTGTAAACACGTTGGATGTTGAATTGTGGGGCTTGTTGTTCGTTGTTTGCTACTTCAGCCATAATTTCCTACCTATCCTATCAATGTTGTATCGGCTTTTCGTTGAAAGCCAATTATTATTTGAAAGCCAATTACTATTTGAACGTAAATTGGCTCGGGGCTTATGTTACTCAAGGCCTATATCAGATCTCGGTATCATCCCAACTTGTACCCATATTCGGGTATCGATCGAACCAGTCTAAAAACTTACATTAAGCCCTTAGCGACCGTAGGATCAGTATGCCAAACAATGATGACTTTATTACTGCACTATCCTGTGGATTGAGTACAGCTTAAATCATAACTGCCGCCGACAACTTATCTTTTGCTTTTTGAAACAGGCATATTTGCTGCCTGCCATTCACCCATACCACCTTTCAAGTTGTACAGGTTTTCAAAACCTTGCTTACTCAAAAGCTGAGCGGCTTGAGACGAGGTCATGCCAGCATTGCATACCAATATAATGGGACTGGCTTTATACTTTTCAAGGGCTGATATCTGATTATTTTTAATATCGGCGAGCGTAACATTAAGTGCATCAACAATATGGCCCTTGCGGAACTCGTCATTCGAGCGCACATCAACCACTTTAGCATCCTGTCTATTCACCATAATCGTTAATTCTTGATGAGAAATACTTTTGATTTTTGACATGCTCGATTTGATGATACTCGCGACAAGCACAACAAATAATCCCACCCAAGCCAGACTGAGCATTGAGTGAGCTTTAAAAAATTCGATATATTCTTGCATGATGATTGCCCGCATAAATGGCGAAAATTCGATAAGGGCACAGAGTATACCGATTGCCTTGGCAGAATGCAGCAGTTTAGTCACAGTTCGAGATCGCACTTTTAGTGCAATTGACTCTGTACTTGTCACAAGCCACTCACAGAATCGGGCGAATTAGTGATTCGATGACCTTAATCGGGGTAAAGCGCTTTTTCATACCCCGCTAACGTAGTAATATTTGACCAATTTCAGATTTCTATCGCTTCTATAAAACTTAAAGGTATCACTATGACGACAGCTAAACGTCCGCTCGCGTTGTTGATCCTCGATGGCTGGGGCTACCGTGAAAACACGCATAATAATGCGATTTTCCACGCCAAGACTCCGGTACTCGACCGTCTCAACGCTAAATATCCCCATAGTTTGATTTCAGGTTCTGGCTTAGATGTTGGCTTACCTGATGGCCAGATGGGAAATTCTGAAGTTGGCCATATTAACTTAGGCTCTGGCCGTGTGGTTTATCAAGAACTCACTCGTATCAGTAAAGCCATTGCAGATCATGAGTTTGAAAAAAATCCTGCACTATGTGATGCGGTAGACTCAGCCATCAAAGCTGGCGGAGCAGTACACATTATGGGCTTGCTTTCCCCCGGCGGCGTCCACAGCCATGAAGAGCATATCGAAGCTATGTGCCGTATGGCCGTTGCTCGCGGTGCTACTCAGGTTTATCTGCACGCTTTCCTCGACGGACGCGATACGCCACCGCGTAGCGCTAAGGGTAGCCTGAGTCATTTTGATGATCTGTTTACTACATTAGGCCATGGCCGTATCGCATCGATTATCGGTCGTTACTTTGCTATGGACAGGGATAATCGTTGGGATCGCGTGTCACAAGCCTACGATTTAATCACCCAAGGTAAGTCAAAATTCCAATACGACAATGCCGTTACAGCATTAGAAGCGGCTTACGAACGTAACGAAAACGACGAATTCGTCTCTTCATCGGCGATCACAGATGCCAACGGTCAAGTTGCGACCTTAAAAGACGGCGATGCCCTGATTTTTATGAACTTCCGTGCTGACCGCGCCCGTCAAATCACCCGTAGCTTTATTCACCCAGACTTCGATGGTTTCGAACGCGCTGTTATGCCGAAAATGCACTTCGTCACTTTGACTGAGTATGCTGGCGACATCACAGCACCTATCGCTTATCCATCTGAAAACTTAGTGAATACCTTAGGTGAAGTGCTGCAGAAACAAGGTCGTACTCAGCTGCGTATCTCTGAAACTGAGAAATACGCCCATGTGACTTTCTTCTTTAACGGCGGTAAAGAAGAGCCATTCGAGGGAGAAGATCGCATCCTAATCAACTCGCCTAAAGTGGCAACCTACGATCTACAGCCTGAGATGAGTTCAGCTGAGCTAACTGACAAGTTAGTCGCAGCAATTGAATCAACCAAGTACGACGTGATCATCTGTAACTACCCCAATGGTGACATGGTTGGCCACACGGGTAATTTCGATGCCGCCGTTAAAGCTTGTGAAGCTGTCGACGCTTGTATCGGCCGTGTGGTTGATGCGCTGGCGAAAGTGGGCGGAGAATGTATTATTACCGCCGACCACGGCAATGCCGAGCAAATGACCGACGAAACCACAGGTCAGGCTCACACGGCCCACACCAGTGAACTCGTGCCTTTCGTCTTTGTTGGACGCGATGCGACCATAGATGAAGGTGGTAAACTCAGCGATGTTGCACCAACCATCTTGACCTTGATCGGCGAAGCCATTCCAGCTGAGATGACGGGCAAACCCTTAATCCACATAAAAGAGTAACCGTTACCTAGTGAGCACTCGACTCCTTGTTAAAGCCAGCATTATTGCTGGCTTTATGATGTTATCTTTCTCGGCACACGCTTCTGATTTGGAGAAGCGTAAGTCCGAGTTAAAATCAATCCAAACGCAAATAAATCAACAACAAAGCGCATTAAAAACCACCAGTAAACAAAGAGAAAAGCTGCTGTCATTGCTGCGTAGCGATGAAGAAGCGATTGCGTCAGCTGCCAAAAAAGTCAACAGCACCAAAAATAGCTTAGCGCAAATCGACACTAAACTTGCCGAGCTAAAACAACGTCAAGATGAGTTAGAAACGCTTAAAGTGACTCAACAACAAACACTGTCGAAACAGCTGTCGAGCGCCTATCTTGCCGGTAATCACGATTACACTAAGATGATGCTTAATCAGCAAAGTCCCGCCACTATCGAGCGTATGTTGGCTTATTACCAATACCTCAATAAAGCGCGGATGAAGTCGATCAACGAATTAAAGCAAACCTTGACCGAGCTAGATGAGATCAAGGTGTCGCAAACGAGTAAACAAAAGCAATTAACGAAACTCGTAGCCGAACAACAAGTACAAGCTAAACGTTTGAGCCAAGAGCAAGATCAGCGTCAACTGACCATCAAAGAGCTGCAACGCACCTTAAATTCTAAGGGTGCAGAGCTTGAGCAGTTGCAAATTGAAGAGGCCAGCTTAAAGCGCGTCGTTGAACAAGCGCTGCGGGCCATGAAAGATAATCCCTCGATGGAAGGCTTTGGTAAACAAAGTGGAAAACTTAAATGGCCAACAAAAGGTCGTGTGAGTGCTAGCTTTGGTAGCCAACGTTCCGGTCAAGTAGTGTGGAAAGGCACTATGTTGTCTGCACCAGAAGGGCAAAATATTCGAGCCGTTTCAGGTGGTAAAGTCATTTATGCCGACTGGTTACGCGGTTTTGGTCTTGTCATGGTCATCGATCACGGTAAAGGTTATATGAGTCTTTACGGTCACGCTCAAACCCTACTAAAAAGCCCTGGTGAGATGGTAAAAAGCGGTGAAGCGATTGCTTTAGTCGGACGTTCAGGTGGACAGAGCGAGCCTGGCCTATACTTTGAAATAAGGCATAAAGGGCAAGCCGTCGATCCAGCGAAATACTGTCGCTAATCATAACGGTCCCCTTATCACAGGGGACCGTTATGAAATACATGATCCGCTATATCAGTTGCGTTGGATTAGGTCTCACTTTAGGCCTATCCATCAGCCTCTCCAGCCAAGAGAACGCGAAATCCTACCGCGACAACTTTGACTATCCATTACTACAAGATGTACTTGAAACGGTTGAAACTTACTATATCAAAACCGTTCCCAAAGAAGAGCTAGTGCAAGCCGCCATCAAAGGCATTTTTGAACATCTCGACCCCTATTCCAGCTTCTTGAATCATCAAGAATTACTCGATCTTAAAGATTCTAATCGCGGCGAGTATTTTGGTTTCGGTTTCGAAGTCGCGGCCCAAAAAGACCACATCAGCATCATAGCCCCCTTTGCCCATTCTCCCGCAGAGCAAGCGGGAATACGTGCGGGTGATATTATTATTAAACTTAACGACACCCTGGCGACTGAAACGAATCTAGCCGATATCCTTACTGAAATAAAAAGACATAGTCTCAATAATCAGAGTATTAACTTAGAGCTAAAACACAGTAATGACGATGCCATCTTTAAAGTGTCACTCAAGCCAAGCAATATCACTATAGAGTCGGTCAGCACTCAACTGCTTGATGGCAATATTGGCTATGTCAGATTAAGCAACTTCCAAGAAAACTCTACCGAAGATATGGTGCGCTCGCTCAGCCAATGGCAAAAGAAACCACTCACAGGACTTATCTTAGACCTACGTAATAATCCCGGCGGCCTACTCGACCAAGCGGTTAAAATTGCGGATCTCTTTCTCGCCAAAGGACGCATAGTCTCGACCTCTGGCCGCTTCTTCGACGCCAACTCTGACTACTATGCCTCACCGCAAACCATGTTAACTAACGTGCCTATGCTAGTGTTAATCAACAAAGGCTCGGCCTCTGCATCCGAAGTTCTCGCCGCCGCATTACAAGAAAATGGTCGTGCAAAACTCTTAGGTGAGACCAGTTTTGGCAAAGGTACAGTACAAAGCCTGATCCCCATCTTAGAAGATGGTAACGCGATTAAACTCACAATTGCCCAGTACAATACTCCTAGAGGTGAAAACATTCACAACATAGGGATCATCCCCGACATAAAAATTGCCGCCGAAACTGGTTCCGGCGTTGGTAATTTAGCTATAATCGACGCCCTATCAGCCCATGCATCACTGGCCCAAGATCATCAAGTGACCTCTGCCATTGCATGGATACAGCACCATGACGAATAAGAAGAAATTGTGCGCTTACTTAATTCCTTGGCCCTATTGGCCCTAAGCATTTCTCAAAGCTATGCAGCCCAGCTTGCACTCATTATTGATGACATAGGTTATCGTCATACAGATAAAGCCGTGCTGGCACTGCCCAATACAGTAACACTCGCTGTATTACCTCATACCCCACTTGGCAAAGAACTCGCTAACGCAGGACACCAAAAAGGCCACGAAATTATGCTACATCTTCCCATGCAGGCGCTTAATGGTAAGACATTAGGGCTGGGGGGGTTAACCAATACGATGACTGAGGCACAAATTCGCACCAGTGTTATTGATGCGATTAACAGCGTTCCCTTTGCCAAAGGTGCCAATAACCACATGGGGAGTCTATTAACTCAACTAGACGATCCCATGCTCTGGGTCATGGAAACACTCAAACAAAAGCAGCTGTATTTTGTCGATAGTATGACAACACGATTCACTAAGGCAGGGGATAACGCAGATAAGCTAGGCATTCCTTTATTAAAACGCCAACTGTTTCTAGACAATGATACTAGTGCCAATGCACTCGAGAGACAATTTAACTTAATGATAAGTCAGGCACATACCCAAGGTAGCTTGGTGGCGATTGGCCATCCTTATCCAGAAACTATGCGCTTCTTAGAGGCTAACCTACACAGACTTAAAACCGAGGGGATTGATCTGGTGCCAGCATCGAGTTTGCTCCCCATCGGTATTGCACTTAAAAGTGGTACTAATCCAGTTGCAGTACTGAAATAGAAAAGTCTGGCAGCAAGGCGACTAACTCATCACGGTTACTCACAATATCCAGCAAAGTATATTGATCCAGCACATTCAAATAAGCTTCAACAGCCTGGGCTAACACGCCTTTAAGCTTACAGGCTGGTGTAAATCGGCAGTAAGGTTTGCTGCAATCAATCGGGGCGAGTGAGTTTTCTAACACTCGAACTAACTGCCCTAGGTTAATCTCACTCGCAGGCTTACCCAAACGGAAACCACCCATCTTACCGCGGATGGTTTCAAGGTAACCCATCTTGCCTAAATGATGCACTATCTTAGAAACATGATTTGGTGACAGATCAAACACCTGCGTAATTTCAGCAATCCTAAATAAAGTTGTTCTATCTGGCTGAACCGCTAAATACATCAGGGTACGAACGCCAAAATCGGTATAACGAGTTAACTGCATATTTCACCTGTCAGCGATAAACTTAATGAGAGGTCTGAGATTCGAGTTGGGTAATCAACCAAATCGCCTCTTCGTTTGAATGACCACAAACATCATCAGATGCATCGAAATCACTACAAACCGCAGGACGATCAGGCGAGCCGAAAATCAAACATAAATTGGCATCGCTCAATTGCACACAACGTTCACCCGCCGCCTTACCCTTTGGCATACCCGGAATACTGCTGCTTATTGAAGGCGCAATACAGCAAGCACCACACCCAAGACGACAATTCATTCTCGTTACTCATGAAAGACATAAGGCATTATACCGTTTAATTTGTCCGAGATCAGTGTCACAGGTCAATACTGCCAAGTCGCGCACAGGAGGTTTTCAGAACGTGAAAGAAACAATATTGATAAAGTGGAATAAAGATCGGCAAAAAAGTAGGTTTTGATTTTTAACATTGAAGCGAAAGCGTCATATTCTGGTAAGGATTTCATCTACATGATGCCCGAGTATGACGATAACCACATGCTTCGAACCCGAAGCATTAGCGTCACTGACACGAAAATATCAGCAACGCCATAACGAAAAAAGCCTCATCTTTCGATGAGGCTTATCTCTTAATGTTGGCGGAGCGGACGGGACTCGAACCCGCGACCCCCGGCGTGACAGGCCGGTATTCTAACCAACTGAACTACCGCTCCTTTAGCTTAACGTCTACACGTTAACCTAAATTAGGCGCTTGGCGATGACCTACTCTCACATGGGGAGACCCCACACTACCATCGGCGCGTTTGCGTTTCACTTCTGAGTTCGGGATGGGAT